>JAPULF010000043.1 GCA_027295245.1 Planctomycetota bacterium | reverse complement strand
CAGTCCAGCACGCACCGGACGGGCGTGCCGTACAAATGGCGCATTCAAGATGAACCTGGGGAGTCGAAATCCACGGGAGAGCCGTCGACGGACCGTTACCAGCCTTGATCCGCGTCCACGAACATCGTGGACACTTTCGATCCAAGTGCCGTCACGCCCCCAATCACCACAAGGATGACGAGAGCGATGATGACGGCGTATTCCGTGGCCGTCGCACCCGACTCCGACTCCCAAAGTGACCTAATCAGACGGACCCCTCTCGTCATGCTACTGCTCTCCTCCCCGCTCCCGGGGCGCCGTGGGCTTTCGAACAAATGTACGAATCAGAGGCGATCGGAGCAAATTATCTTGGAGGAATACTGCCCGATTTTCAATCGAGCCCGACAATGCTACCATTTCGGACTCGCGCGCCGGCCGGTAACCGGCCGAGGGATGGCATAACCACAAAGAGAAGATCCATGGATCATTTTGAATATCGGAACGGAGAACTCTGGTGCGAAGAGGTATCGGTCTCGAACATCGTCGAGACTTCGGGCACGCCCGCATATATCTATTCGGCCGCCACCCTGCTCGAGCACTACGATCGCGTGGAGGCCGCGTTTGACGCGCTTGACCCGCTGATCTGTTACTCCATCAAGAGTTGCTCGAACCTGCACATCTGCCGGCTGCTCGCCGAACACGGGTCGGGTTTCGACGTCGTCTCGGGCGGCGAATTGGTTCGGGCCTTGGAGGCCGGCGCCGATCCCCGAAAGATCGTCTTCGCGGGCGTCGGGAAAACCGATGAGGAAATCCACCGGGCCATTGACGCCAGGATCGGTTGGTTCAACATCGAGTCCGAACCCGAACTGGAGAACCTGATCGACATCGCAAAGTCGCGGCGCGTAAACGTCAATGCCGCCCTTCGTGTCAATCCCGACGTCGATCCCAAGACGCATCGTTACACCACAACCGGAACGCGCGAAACGAAATTCGGCGTGGACCTCGAACGGGCCCGTCGCGTTTTCGATCAATACGGCAGGCAGGACGCGGTGCTGTTGACGGGTATCCACCTTCACATCGGCTCGCCGGTCAACAGCGTCGAGCCGTACGTGCGGGCGATCACCAAGGGTCTCGATCTGATCGAATCATTGCGCGGCGACGGATTCAAGATCGACACACTGGATATCGGCGGCGGATTCGGCGCCCACTATCGGGCGAGCGAGGCCCCGCCGGCCGTACGATACGCCGAGGCCATCGTGCCCCTGTTGGAGGGCCGAAACCTCCGATTCATCATGGAGCCGGGCCGCTCCATCGCCGCCAATGCCGGCATTCTGGTTGCGCGGACGGTTTACGTGAAACAGTCGGGCGAACGACAGGTCTTGATCGTCGATGCGGGCATGAACGACCTGATTCGGCCGGCCCTCTATGAGGCCTACCATTTTATTTGGCCGGTTCAACCGCCCGACGGATTCGTGCCGGTCGGACGTGGAGAGGATGTTCGATTTCCCGGCACCGTGCAGATGGACGTTGTCGGACCGGTTTGCGAGACGGGCGATTTTTTCGCCAAGGACAGGGCTCTGCCGCCGACCCAGCGAGGAGATCTGATCGCCGTCTTCTCGACCGGGGCATACGGCTTCGTCATGGCCAGCCACTACAACACGCGCGGTAACCCGCCCGAGATACTCGTGATCGGCGATTCGCATCGGGTCATTCGTCGTCGAGAGACCTATGACGATCTGCTGGCAGCGGAGCGGTTGTAGTCGGCGGCGAGCCGTCGACGCGCGAGGCCGCTTGATCCACGCCGGGGAGCGTGCCCTCCGAGAGTTTCAGGATCGCGACGCGGATCGATTCCCGCCGCGCCTCACTGTATCGATGGGGCTTCGACACGTAGATCGACCGCGCGTCCAAGTCCAGTGCCTTCCGGTACTCGCGGGCCGCGTCCCGCCGGGCATCCTCCGAATCCGTGGCCGCGGCACGCTCCACCAGCAAGCTCGCCAGCCGAATCCGGGCGTTGGGCGACGTCGGAAAGTCGGCGACCGCATCGCGCATCGCGGCGAGGGCCCTGTCGAGATCGGCAAGGTCGCGGCCCTGTGTAAACGCTTGATAATAAATGGTCGCCAGGAACGCATTGAGCGAGGCGTTTCGGGGATCGCGTTGCTCGAGTTTCGCGAGCAGGTCCTTGACGGATCGGACGTGCTCACCGGGATGGGTCGCGATCGGCCGTCTGAGAAGCTCGTCGGCGTGTTCTTTCAGCGCGGTGCCATCCAGAGGGTATGCCTCGGCCGCCGCGGCATAGTCCGAGCCGGCACGGGCGATTCCGCCGCCGGTGGTGTCGCGACGAATCGTTCGGGCAGTCTCCAACAGGCGCCCCGCCCCGGCGGCGCGGGCGACGATGCCGACCACGAACGCGGTGACAACGATCGCACCGAAAACACCTACCGCGACGGCGGCAACCGGGCGCGGTTTCCGCGGTTGATCGGACGAGACTCCCTCGCGTATCGCCAGCGCGATGGCAAGGATTGCGAAAAACGTGGTCGCCGATCCCGGATGGAACATCGCAAGATCAATCGAGGTGTGGACCAGAAATCCGACCGCGCCCGCGCAGAGCCCCATCAACACAGGACCGAGATCATCGTCCAACAAGAGTAGGGCACGGCTCGATTCGAGCCCGCTCAATCCGAAGGCTATGCACCACACGGGCACTGCGACGATAAGGGTCACGAACAAATATGGGAGTTCGCTACCTGCCAGGACGATCAGCCATCCGCCGCCCACGCATCCGATGATCGCAATTCCCCATCCGGCGATCGAGCCGCCGGACGACTCGGGGGGGTCCGCTTTGCGAGGTGACTGGGACAATCGATTCGCGATGCCCAGAAGGACCAGCAGGAACCCTGCTAGCCCGAGCATGCCCCACTCGGTCGCCAACCGCACGATCCAACTGTGCGGCGACTGCACCACCTCCGGACATTCGACGGACTTGAAACGCGGAAACCACCGGCCGAAGTTGTTCGCCCCGACGCCGGCATATCCCTGATCGCTTAACATCTCCGCTGCGCCGTCCCAATAGAATTGCCTGAACAGCATCGACCGACCGAGCGCATCGGGCGACTGGCGCAATACACCGATAATCGCAACGCTTCCGAAAAGGCCGATCAGCCAGAACGCGGCAAGTGCCGTGCGCGGACGTCTCTTCATGGGTCCGCGCAAGAGGTGGGCGATCACCCAGGCCACGAGGGCAACGCCCAAAGACGCCACGGCGCCTTTGCTTTGCGAGAAGACCATGATGATCGCGCCGGCGATTGCAATCACCGCCGGCGTGATCACGCTCCAGTACGGCCGACGCCGAATCCGGCTCGCCGCCACCGCCAGGCACGTTGCGCAGATCAGGATCAAAAAACTGCCAAGTACGTTTGGATGCTGAAAATAACCGGTCGCAGCCTGGGACTGCAGCCGTTTCACGAAATCGTGGACGCGGCCGGCGCCCTCGGGTCCCGCCGATTGGATCATGTCCTCTTGATAGAGTTCCTCGAACATCGCCAGAGTGTCGGGATACTCGATCGCAACCTGATAGATCGCCTTCGTCACGACAAGCGCACCCGTGGCGAGGATCACGCACAGTGCGAGTCGGATGTATCGCCGCCGGGTCAGAAGTTGGCGAAGCGAGAACATGAGCGCGATCATGCCCAGGAAGTCGAGAACGCCGATCAGGGCGAGGTGTCTCTGTCCGGCCCGCACG
>JAPULF010000429.1 GCA_027295245.1 Planctomycetota bacterium | reverse complement strand
TGCATGACCGCCCAACTGAGGAGCATGGCGAGCGTGACGGTCAATAGGCATCTTGCGACAATTCGAGAGCGAGCACAGATCGTTCTGGGTTCGTACAGGCCGAATATGCCGCCCGCGAGAATGACGGCCGATGCCTGGACGACGATGCTCAACCATTGGTTAACGTCCGTCAGGCGAAGGCCGCCCGACCACCACACAAAGAGTTCGTTGCCCAGTGTCGTCCCGGTGCACAGGATCACCATGTCGAGTGCCATCCAGACGCCGCGCGGCAGCTTGAGGAGGCAGCCGCCGAACAGGGGCCGCCACGCCGGCGTCCCGCTTCGTTCGACGGGAGGAGCGATTGGAGCGGGATTGGATAGTCGGGGAGGCTCGGCTAGGTCGATGCTGATCAGTGTATTGGTCGTCACGCTTTGGTGTCCTGGCAGGGTTGCCATTGGTATCGGACGAGTGTTGGCGCAACGTGAGAATCGAACGATTGCAGCAATTCCTGCGCGGTGTCGCACGGGTGCAACGTCAGCCCGATCGGCCGAACGAGGCTGTACGAAAGTCCATCCCGAGGACTTCCGATAAGCTCAACAGTCGTTGCCGCCGGAAGCACCACCCGGCCGCGCGCGCCGGAGTCCCCGCATGTCGATTCAAAACCCAGATTGGACGATTCCTCGATCGCGAGTCCTGGTTGTATTCGTACTCTTGACGTTCCTCTCGACCTGCGGATGCATGTCTCGGAACGGGAGCAACGGGGTCGTTCAAGAGGAGCCCGCACTCGAGTGGTCGGAGTTATCGCCGAACCTCATGGCGGACAACACGAACGAATCCGATCTCGGCATCTTCGTGCCGCTGGACGAATCCGTCCCGGTTCAGTTGATCGACGGCACCCCGTCCCGAGGACGATTCCCGTCCGGCGTCTCCGTCGTTCGGGTAACCGCGGTGGTCGACAGCGGACGAGGGTCCCGCGGCATTTTGGCGGTTTCGATGGCGTCCGACCGCGCGGTTTACTGGAATCACTTCGTGGACGACCTGCCGCCCATCCGGGAAGTCACGATGCTGCGCACGCTGGGAATCGATCCGCGGGGCGGATCATGGAAGGACTTCCTTCGCGAGTCGGTCAACGTGAAATGCGATCTCTGCCTGATGTACGCCCGAATCGATGATGTCGACGCCGACGCCGCCTTCCTCGCGGTGCTGTGGGATGCCGTCGCCGCCCGACCGTTGACCACCTTCCGCGTCGCGGCCACCATTCCGGAGATGGTTCGCAAGGCATGCCAAAAGGGCGACAGCACGGACACGCGGGCCTGTGATGCCGAACACGTAGCGGAGTCCGAACTCCGTGAATTGGTCCGAAACCACCTGTGGGACCGCGTGGCCGTCGACGCAAGCGGCGAAACCACCGAGAAGAGCCCGTGGCGGAACAAGCTGCCGTTGTATCCGCGCGACAAAGGGCGACGGTGGGTGCCCCTGCAAGTGGATCCAAGCCGGCACCAATCGAGGTCCATGGAGGATCCGCCGACGGAGCATCGGTTTCTATCACCGTCGAATCACGACCCACACCGCGGCCCGGACGAGACTCCCCAGGATGGGCTCGCGGAGTTGCCCGAACGCCAATCTGTTGCGCCGGATCAGCGTTAAAATCCATGAGCGGTTCAAAACCCCATCAATCGGTCCGGTGTGACGGGCCCACGGTGCGGGGCGACATGAGCGGGGCCATCTCGTCCGAGCCGCTGATCAACGCCATTCATAAGTGGGGGACCGGGCTGCTCTTCGCGGTGTATGTCGTCGGGATGATCTACATGTGTTTCGTGCCGTTCGATTTTCAGTGGACGGCTCGGGATCCCGACGCGGCCTTATTCGGATTGCAGATTCATACGTTCAACACGCCGGACATTCTGGCGAACATCGGGGCATACGTTCCCCTCGGCGGTTTCGCATTTCTCTTGTTTCGACGATCCGGCAAGGGCCGGGTGAAGTCGGGTCTGATCGTGCTGATGGGCGCCGGGCTTTTGAGCTACACCGTGGAGTACAGTCAGCAGTTCGTAGTGTCGCGTGTTTCCTCGTGGGTCGACACGACCTCGAACCTGTTGGGGGCGATGCTGGGCATGGTCCTTGTCGGCGTTTGGGAGGGCACGCTTCGGCGGGCCTATCACGCCTTGCGACGATCCGTGCAGGCCAGTCCGTGGTCGGCCCTGGCGAAGATGGCGGTCTGCGCAGTCCTGCTTGTTCAGTTACGACCCTACGATGTCGTCGTTGATCCGATTCACACCGCATACGCCCTGCGGCACGCTGACCTGGGTCCACTTGCCGTCTGGCGGGGAATGGACGCCGAGGTGGCCCGGGAGGTCGACGCCGGCCGCAGATCGGACATGCTGGACCTCGAGCGCCAGCGCGTCGGGTGGGAGTACTGCCTCGATCGGCTGGCCGACGTGGCCGCCTACGCGGTGGTGGCGGCCATCGTGTCGATCGCGATCATCGTGGGATCGGGAGGCGGACGATGGCGGGCCTACCGTCGGGCCGGTTTTGCATGCGTTTCTCTCGCCTGCATGGTGACGATAGTGCGGATCTTTCTGATGTCGCACGGTTTGGATACAGCCCAGTTTTTCTGCGGCGTGCTCGGCTGGCCGTTGGGATGCCTGGCGGCCCACCTGACCTGCCGGAATCGCGGCGAGGCCGACGGGCCCGGTGCGGTTTGGGCGTGCGGCCGTTGGCCCATTGCGGTGGGAATCTGTGTGGTGATGGTGGTGTTGGCCTACGAACTGGTCCCGTTCGACTTCGGGGCGTTGAGATTGTCGTCCAGTTACGTGATTTGGCTCCCGTTTGAAGGCCACTTTCACAGCAAGCCGAATGACGCGGTGTATGACATTTCCGGCAAGCTGCTGCGTTATGCCTTTCTCGGGGCGTGCCTGATGCTCTTCATGCGTCGCGCGCGTTGGCGGTTAAAGCGCCAGTTGCGATGGATGTTGGGTACCGTGATGTCCGTCGCCGTTCTAGTGCAAATCTGCCATCTTTCGAGCCCCACCCGATACACCGACATCACCACGCTGATATTGGCCGGAATCGGCGCCACGATCGGAGCCGTCGGGTTTCGTTGGCTCATCGACTATCACGCCTACTTGTCCATTCGCGCAACCGACGATCTGCTGACGGCGCGGCTGATCCACGGCGACTCGTACGACAAGAATCAGGCTATGGGGCCTCGCTTATCACGTACCGGTGCTTCCCCGACGGATCGGGTGGAATCCGGCTCACCACGTTGATCCGCACCTCGATCGATTTTCCCAACTGACTCGCCAACAGCGACTGGGCGTGTCTCCGTCGCATCGGATCGAGTCGCTTGCGCTCCACAACGTAGACATCGAGATTGAGGTCCTTTCGCTGGACAACCTTGAACTGAGCGACCGCCGGTTCGTCGCGCAGCACGTAGATGGCGGACAGGGCGTGGGCATACCCGCCGTCCTGCGTACGCAGCATGTCGGTCCGACGACCCTCGATCCGCTCCAGCGTCTCCAGTCCGCGACCGCATCGGCACACCCCGGCCGATCGCCGGGCGATATCCCCCGTCTGGTAGCGGATGAACGGCATGCCCAGGGCATCCAGGTGCGTAATCGTGACTTCACCCGATTTTCCCGCCTCCACGGGCCGCCCCGAGGCATCGAGCAGTTCCACGATCAGGCTTTCCATGGTCACGTGGTATGAACCCTCCGGGCACTGATGGGCCACAAAGCCCGCTTCTCGAGAGCCGTATCCATCGGCGATCGGCACGGCGACGGATTCCTCGATCACCCCGCGATCCGAGGGGTGCAGGACCTCACCGGTCGTGAAGACGCACTTGAGCGAAGGTGTTTGCACCGGTTTTCCGATCGTGCGGGCGTGGCGGACCAGCGTGGCGATGCTGCTGGGATACCCGAAGAGATGAACCGGATCGAACCGGCGGATTTCCGTCAAGTAGCGCGTCATCCGTTTGGGTGTGAGCCTGAAGGCGTTCAATAACCGGTGGTTCGTGACGTGATCGCGAACGCCCTTGAGCCAGTCCTGCATCGAATGTTCGACGGGTGAGCCCCACAGGTACAATTCCCGTTCGCCCAGATCGATGCCGAACCAACGACGCGTGCGTGCCCGGCCGGCTTGGTCCGCCGCCTGCCGCGGTCGATCGATCCAGAATATCAGCGGCGAACCCGTGGAACCGCCCGTCGAGCAACGGTGAAGACCGCCGGGCACGGTCGGGTCCAGCATGTCTTTGACGTTTTCCGCGATTTCGTCCTTCGAAAGACGGGGCATCCGGCGCAGCGTCTCGAGCGTGACCCGATCGGGATTGACTCCCGCGTCATCCATGCGCCGGCGGTAAAACGGACTGCGATCGTACGCTCGGCGCAGAAGCGCACGCAGCTTCTCGGTTTGAAGTGCCCCAAGGCGCTCCCCGGACCACCATTGCGAGGCCTCCAGAGCGGCCAACCTGGCGACCGTGTCGCGGCCGCAGAGCCGTTCGTGAATCGGCAGAACCAGGTGCCTCACCAAGCGGGGGTGCATGCCGGCTTCCTCGGTGGCGAATGCGACTCGATCTTGCGGAACCCCGCGAATCGGCGGGCCCAGGCGTCCAGCATGGCAATCTTCCACAGCGTCGCGCCGTTTCGGCTCCGCCCGCCGATGTGATCCCGCCAAATCCGCTCGGGCATCTCAGCCGCCAGCCAATCGTGAGAATCGTTGTCGGCGTGCAGAACGGCGTCCTGGTAACGAGTGCGAAGCGGCCCGTCGAACCATGCGTCCAACGGGACATCGAACCCGCTCTTCGGACGCTGGGCGGCTCGTGCCCCGATCTGATATTGGAAGGCCCGCCGCAGCACAGGCTTTCCGTGGGATCCCTGGATTCGAAGTCGTGGGGGAATGGTCCATGCGAACTCGACGAAGCGATGATCGAGCATGGGGGAGCGGACTTCGAGCCCGTGGGCCATGCTGGCTCGATCCACTTTCGTCAGTATGCCGTCGGCCAGCCCGAGCCGAATATCGGCGTATTGGCATTTTGAAAGATGATCCGGCGCGTCGCATCGGTTGTAGTGATCTCGCACATGATCCAGCGGATCGTAGCCCGCGATCGAGGCGGCCAGGTCGGGGTGAAGCATCCGGATGGCCTCGCCGGGTTCCATCGTGGCGACGGACAATCCGTGGCCGGTCGCGGCATCGACCGCCAGATTCCGAAACGTGGACGCCGCACGCAGGGCCCGAGGCATCCACGGACGGTTTGGATAGAACCGCGCCAGCGTGTCGAATAACCCGCGCCGAACGAGCGACGGCACCATCCGTCGCACCCTGTTTTCATTCCGATCGAATCGATAGCGGCGGTATCCCGCCAGCGACTCGTCGCCGCCGTCTCCGGACAAGGCGACGGTAAATCGCTTCCGCCCCTGACGCGACAGGTGGTACATCGGCGCCGCGCACGGATCGGCGAACGGCTCGTCGAAATGCCAGGCCAGCGTATCGATCATTTCATTTGCATCGGGACGCGCGATGCAATCGACATGGTTCGTCCCCAGCCGCTTGGCCGTCTCTCGGGCGTACCGTCGTTCGTCGAATCGATCTTCCTGGAACCCGCACGTGAGGGTCCGTACTCTGCCTCCCGCGAATTGGGTCATGGCGGCGACCACCGCGGTCGAGTCCACGCCGCCGCTCAGGAACGCCCCCAGCGGAACGTCCGAAACGAGACGTCGCCGCGTCGCCTCCGCGAGTTGATGCCGCAGTTCATCGGCGACCGTCTCCATCGGCTGCTCCGTCCAACCCCGAAAGTGCAGGTCCCAATAGCGACGGGCCTTCAGACGGCCGTTGCGATACGTCAGGAAGTGTCCCGCCGGGACCTTGCGCACGGCCTTGAAGATCGTCTTCGGCGCGGGAATGAATCCGAACGTGAAATAGTCCACCAATGCCGTCGGGTCGATTTCCGTGGAGACGCCCGGCACGCAGAGAATGC
>JAPULF010000428.1 GCA_027295245.1 Planctomycetota bacterium | reverse complement strand
TTCCGGAACGGCCTCGGTCTCTCCCAGCTTTACGAACTGATCCTTGGACGGTCCCCTGATGAAGTTGCCTCCGGTATCCGGCATCGCCTGGAATGCGAGTTCGTCCACAACGCCGACGTTGACCGTGGGATCTTGCAGGATCGTCTTGGCGACATCCTTGCCCATGTAGAGCCGCCCGTCCCTGCCGAACGGCGGCGGCGTCAGGAGTTCGGCCAGGAGTTCGCCGACCGGGACGCCTCCTTTTTCGAGGGCCGCCCGTGCGGCGATATCGGTCAGGAGATCGCCATGGGCGCCGAACGCAAAGCGACGGCCCTTGCAGTCCGCGATCGATTTTACTTCGCAGCCCTTCCTGGCGAGGATGAACCCCTTTCGGGAGGTCTTGCCCGCGGAGTTCAATGCCGACGCGACGAGCGTCAGCCCGCTTGGGTCCGCCACTTGGGAGTATTCCAACGACGACATCAGGGCGCACGCGTAGTTGCCCTGCTCGAGTTGCAACCCGAGCGCTTCGCCATTCGACTGGGCCACGAATCGGACCGGCCTTTCGAGGTGCTTTTCAAGTCCGGCGTGCAGCGCCCGAAACTCCTTGGGCAAGCCGAAGTACACCGGCTTGGTGGAACCGATCGTGACTGCGTTCGGATCCATCGTGGGTTGGTTGCATCCCGCGGCAGCGGTAAGGAGTGCGAGTCCCATCATCGAAACGATTCGCGATGTCATGTCAAAACCTCCATCGAATGCTGTGGCGACCCGGTTGGGTGAACCATTTCGTCGGGGAGTATATCGAAGCCCGGTTCAAGCGCTCAAGGTTGAAACGGGTATTTCCTTTCGCACGCCCGATCTACAGCTTTTGGAAGGCGTCCAATGCCCGATCGAGATGTTCCTTTTCGTGGGCGGCGGAGATCTGGACCCGCAACCGGGCCGTGCCTTCGGGGACCACGGGGTAGCCGAAGCCGATCACAAATACGCCGAGTTCGAGGAGACGCCGGCTGGCGGCGATCGCCTTGGCAGTCTCTCCCAGGATAATGGGGGTGATGGCGCTGGGGCCCTCCATCGTTTCGAATCCACGGGCCTTCAGGCCGCTTCTCATGTAGCCGACATTCGACCGCAGCTTCTCGATGCGGCTCGAATCGCGGGTCAGGATGTCGATGGCGGCCCGGGCAGCGCCGGCGGTGGCGGGCGGGAGGGCGTTTGAGAAAATCTGCGGGCGCGACTTTTGGACCATCAGGTCGATCAGGTTCTTTCGCGAGGCGACGTATCCTCCGGCGGCCCCGCCCAACGCCTTGCCCAGCGTGCCGGTCAGGCAATCGATCTTGCCGTGCAGGCCGTAGTGCTCGGCCACGCCGCGGCCGGTCGGACCGCAGACACCCACGCCGTGAGAATCGTCCACGATGAGCAGTGCATCGTGTTCCGCGCAGAGGGCGTGGATGCGGTCGAGTTTGGCGATGTCTCCTTCCATGCTGAAGACGCCGTCGGTGATCACAAGCTTGGTCTTGATTGCCGCGGCCTCTTTCAGGCGGTTCTCGAGATCGTCCATGTCGGAGTGCTTGTAGATCCGGCTTTGGGCGGACTTGTTCATCTGTCGACCGAGCCGAACGGCGTCGATGATGGATGCGTGATTCAAGGCGTCGCTGACGGCGATCACCGAGTCGCCGGCGATCGTCATCAGGGTGGGAATCACGGCTTCATTCGCGTTCCAGCAGGATACGTAGGTGGTGGCGGCTTCGCTTGCCGACAGGTCGGCGATTTTCTCCTCGACTTCACGGTGATAGTCGAACGTGCCGCAGATGAATCGCACCGAACCGGTCCCGGCCCCCCACCGCTTTTGGGCGTCGATCGCGGCGGTTACCACCTCGGGGTGATTCGCCAGGCCGAGATAGTCATTGGAACAAAGCACTACGACGTTTCCGGCGCCTTCTATCTCGGACTCCGGACCCATGGGGCGCATCAGGTTCTTCAGTCGCTTGTACTGACCCGCCCGGCGCATGCCGTCCAGGTCGTCGTCGATCCGCCGCCATATTCCATTCGTCATGCCGACTCCTCGCTGCTCGAGGCGCTCACGGATTCCGCAGCCCGTTCCTCACACCGGGGGCGAGGTATTCCCCGAACGCCTTGTCGACGTCGTAGTCCGGACTCCAGTTCCATTCGCGGCGGGCCCGGCTGTCGTCTATGTCCGCGGGCCAGCTATTTACTATGCAGTTTCGCGGTCGGTCGGGCGCAAACGAGACCCTGGCATCCGGAAACGCCCCGAGCACACGGTCACGAATCTCTCCGGCACTGAGGCTGAAGGCGCCGACGTTGTACACGCTCTGGGTCAAGTTTTCCTTGGGGGCCGCGGCAATGGTCGTCATGGCCTTGATCGCGTCCGGCATGACCAGGAATGGAAGCCGGGCGTCCTCGTCGACAAAACAATCGTACGGCTCACCGCGCGCCGCCGCGTGAACCATCTCGGCGGCGAAGTCGCTGGTTCCACCGGCGGGCATGGTCTCGGCGCTGATCAGACCGGGAAACCGCACGGCCCGGAAGTCGATCCCGCCGGGCGTGCGATCGGCGGCGAGCTGCCGGTGATGAAGGGCATAGTACCGTCCGAGTTGTTCGCAATAGAGTTTGTTGCAACCATACATGGTGGTCGGAAGGTTCCACTCTTCCTCGCGGAGGCGGCCAGCGCGATCCTTGGTGGCGCGATCGGGCAGGCCGTAGACCGCAATCGAACTCGGAAACAGGAACTTGACCTCGCGTTCCTGCCAACGGGACTGTTCGTGTGCGAGTTTGAGGAGGTTCAACGTTCCTTCCACGTTAACGCGATGGGCGATGTCGGGTGTGTACTCGGCGCGGGTGCTCAAGAGCGCGGCGAGGTGATAGATCGCGTTGATTTCGTATTCGCTGACGATCCGCTGGATCAAATCGTCGTCCAGGATGTCGCCGACGATGGAATCCACGCCGCTACACTTCAAGGAATCGTCCAGCGGCTTGAGGTCCAGCGCCAGAATCGCGTGGTCGGACGTTCGACCGAAGTGATTGACGAGACCGTGACCGATTTCGCCGTTGGCCCCGGTGATCAGTATGACCGATCTTCTCACGTGGAGTGCCCAACGATAATTGCGCGGCCGGTATTGACCCTGGGTTCCGGCTCGATCGAGGGCCGGGCGTTACGCTCCGCCGGCCTCTTCCGTGTCGACGACCGCCTGCTTTTGTTCCAACGTCGCAAGGGACTCGACGCGCTTGGCGAGTTGATCGTAAAGCGTATCCAGCTTGAGATTGAGGGAGCGAAGCTTGGCGGCCCGCTCGTCCACGTCGGCGATCGCTGCCGCCTGCTGATAGGCCGCCTCATTCTCTTTTTCGTGCGCGGAGGCCTTGTCTCGACACTGGGTCAAAATGGCCTGGGCCTTGGTGCTCTGCACCGTGGTGAACTTGTACTTGGCGGTTGTTTGATTGACGAGCCCGGCCCACTGCTCCACGGGCGGCGCCGGTCCGAGCGGTTTCGGGGGTGGCTTTGCAACCGGGGGCGTGATGGTCCTGGCCGTAGGCGGTTTCGGTTTCTGGGTGAGCTGGGTGGTCTTGTTACTGGGCGGCACGGGCGGCGGATCGGTTTCGTCCATGGGCTCAAACGCCGGAATCGGTGGCTTTTTCTTGAGAGCCATGCTGGGCATTTCGACCGGTCTTCGCAAATCCCAATCCACCGTATTGGGTGAGAATTCGGCGGCGCCTTTAAACGACTTCTTCAGTTTGTCGCGGCCGGCCTTGACTTGCTCGGGCGACAGGTCCGCCTCGACGCCTTTCAGGACGCTCGCAAAACTCATGGGGGCCTTCAGGTAAACGAACTCGAACTTTTGTCGTTCGAACTTGGCGAGAAACGCCATGCGACGTGCCGGCGCGACGAGATTCGTAGCCGTCACGTCGCGCATGGCCGATCTGATTCCGCGGAGCGTGACGTTGGTTTCGAATTGATATTGGCGCTGGTCATTCCAAAGACTCATGAGCCTATCGGAGAACTTTCTTGCCTGATCCTGGCTGAGTCCGTAGGCATCGCGAATGAACTCGACACGGGCGTCGCTCCATTTGCGATCTGCCGGATCGATATTCTTGGCGTCGTTCGGCTGTTGAGCCAGGAGTGCCGGAGGACACAGGAAGCACACGATTGCGAGATTCAGTATTCGAGTGGACATGCCGTTCAACCTTGCATTATTTCAACACGTGACTTTGTCCGGAGATCCGTCTAATGAAGACGGATATTCTCG
This sequence comes from Planctomycetota bacterium, assembly GCA_027295245.1. GTDB lineage: Bacteria > Planctomycetota > Phycisphaerae > UBA1845 > UTPLA1 > JAPULF01. The sequence goes on along the minus strand of JAPULF010000428.1, from coordinate 771 downwards.
CCATTCTCGAGGGGCGCGTCAATCCCGCCCGCACCGGGATCCCGCGGATGCCGCTATTCGAAATGAAACGGGGCGAACACTCGCTGGTGTTCCAACTGGCAGAACGGATCAGTCATTCCGGCGATGTAGTCGCAGATCACGCGGTGGGCGCCTTGGTCCGGTATCCTTTCGCGAAACCGCTCGGGTATCAGTTGCGTTTCGGCCGAATACGCCTCGAACAGTTCCCGGATGATGCGTCGGGCCTTGCTGTCCATCCGGACGACACGATGGTTCCGGTAGACCCTTTCGACCAGCACCCTGTGGAGTTCCTCGACTCCGGCCTCGACACCGGGTGAGAACGCGACCAATTCTGATTCGCAGTTTCGAACATCCTGGACAGTGCCTATTCCGGCCCGGCCTATCCGACGGCGGCTTTCCGCGGCGGCATCAACAAGGAGGCGATTCGCGAGCCGATCCAGGATTGGGCGACGTATGGCCCGGAGCGCGGACCCCGGCCCAATGCCCTCGGAAGCATCCCGCCACAAGGCACTTTGCGCCAAGGCCGACTCGTCCAGCGCCCCGTCGCCGATGCCGTCCTCGACATCGTGGAGGGTATAGGCCATCACATCGGCCAGGTTGGCGACCTGCCCCTCCAACGGAGCGCCCGGTCCGACTTCGAGGAGCGGCCCGATCAAGGGATCGGACCGCCCGTCCGGATTCGGGCGATCGTATCTCGTGCGATGCTTCACGAGAGATTCGCGCAATTCAAAGGAGAGATTCAGGCCTCGAAAG
>JAPULF010000427.1 GCA_027295245.1 Planctomycetota bacterium | reverse complement strand
ATCGCGATCCCCATGCTGGCGCTGGCCGCCCTTGCCGGGGTGCTTGTCCTGTTCGCCTCCGAGCATATATTCCCCGATCGCCTCTCGCACGCCACAGCCGCCGGCCTGATCATCGCGCTCAATCCCATCATGGTCTGTTGGGCCGTTGCCGGAATGGAAAGTTGCCTCTTCGCCCTCCTGATGACGGTCTCGCTCTTGCTACTGCTGGGACGGATCGATACCCGTCGATTGACTGCTTCCGCAATCTTCCTGGCCCTCGCGGGAATGGCCCGCCCGGAGGCAGCGGCCATCTGCCCGATCGCGATCTTGTTTGTCTATCTCCAGGGCAGGTCGATGCGACGGGCCGTCCAATACGCGGCCGTATTCACAGTAGGCTTCGGGACGTATTTCTGCCTCCGCGGGCTCCACTTCGGTCAGCTCTTTCCGAATACGTTTTACGCCAAGCTCGACTACGGAAGCGGGCTTCTCCTGCTCCGCGGCTTGGGTTACGTGTGGGGATTCGCCCGCGCGATGGCGCCGGCGTTGTTACTCTGCGCCGCAGCCGTCTTCCTGATCCGTACCGCGCCGACATGGGTCAAGGCCCTGTCGACGATCATCGCGGCGCAGTTTTGCATCGTGGCCTACGAAGGCGGCGATCATTTCGCGATGTACCGTTTCATGGTCCCGGTCGTGCCGCTGATCGGCCTGCTGGCGCTCTATCCGTGCGTCGTCTTCGCCCGTCGGTGCCGGCCCGGGGCGCTGATGGGCACCATGGCCATACCGCTGGGACTGGCTGCGGTGGCGGTCTCGGGCCTCCTGGCGTGCAAGCGGATCAAGGCCGACGAGCCCGAGTTCGTCACGCAATACGCCCGATTTCAGCAAGAGGCCGACTACGCCCGGCAGTGGAAAAAAATCGGCCGGTGGTTGCGCGCCCACGCCCCCGCCGACGCGTCTCTCGCGACCGTCGCGATCGGCGCAGTCGGTTTCTATTCCGATCTGCGCATCGTCGACCCGTTCGGCCTGATCGACCCCGCGATCTCGCGAAGCGAACACGACCTCGGCGCCGGCTACGCCGGTCACGAGAAATTCGACATCGACCGCATTTTCGCGAAGCGCCCGGAGTATATCCTGCTGGTCAACTACCTGACGCTTCAACCTGTCTTAAAAGAGTCCGTCGCGGATGACTTGTGGGGCGAGTTCAATCGGCGGCTCCATGCGGATCCGCGACTGGACCAACGGTATCGCTACGAGAGCATCGCCATCGGATCGCGTTGGCTCAACATCTATCGAAGACGGAACCCACAAGCAGCCGACGCTTGAATTCCCCGGCAGCGAATCCAATTCCTGTGGGCGGGACGCCGGTTCCACACATAGGTTCTGGGCAGGCAGACTAACCCTGATCCGTCGCGTCCGTATCATCGTCCACGGATGCATCGTCGGGAGTCGATATCACGGCAATGCCCAACCCCAACGGAAAGAGCATCACGGTTCCCACGAGAAACACCGGAATCGAGATCGGCAGCCCCAGAAATCCGAGTACCGTGCCGCCCATGTCGAGCAGTTTCGCCCCGGTGGACTCGCGTAACACGTAGCCGTCGTTCTCGGTCGGAACGACCCACTCGGCAAGATCCGCGTGCAACATAATGAGATCGCGCGGCATGTTGTCGTTGTGGCACTTCTTGCAGGACTGTTTGTGTTCCGTCAGGTCGGTATGGTGGGGATCGTGGCAAACGGCGCAAACGTAGTCGTTGCTGTTCGGCGGGTCGAATCGCTGAACCGCCGGCCAGTGCTCGAAGATGTGCCCGTGTTTGTCGCCGTGGCATTGCCGGCAGCCCTCGATCTTGCCGGAGTGCAATTGGCCGTGGCAGGCATTGCAGGCGACCTTGATTTGTCGGTGTTTGGCATGCGTCCACTTGTCGTATTCCACCTGATGGCATTGTCCGCATTGCTCCGGCGGCAGGCCCTCCCCGGCCTGACTCGTCGCCGCCGTCGTAACGCAAACAATCGTCCCGACGAACATCTGGCGAACCATATCCGGAATACCACGTCTCATGTCCCCGTCTCCTACGCTCGAAGCAACTTGCAAGGGCTGATGATCTTCTCGGCGTACGTATCCGGCGGCCGAAACCGGGTGCGAAAGCAGGGTGACGACGGATCAACGCCGGTCATTCGCTCGAGATAGTCGTCGGCGCTCCCGAACGGCAGGGTGGTGCAGGCGTGGCAGTTGTTGATCAGATTGAGCGAACGTGCATCCCACCCCATCACGTGGGCACAGACCGCGTCCACGCCGATCGGATCGGTGCCCGCGACGATGCACGAAGCCTGCACCAGCGAATCGGTGATCGGCCCGTTGCCGTCCGTTCCGACGACCGCGTCCACGACCGTCAGGTAGCGGCGCTGGGGCGTCTCCTGGATCGACCCGTTGGCGTCGGCATAGCGGATCATCTTGTTGAGGTCGGCGAGGGTCCGCCAGAGGACGTCGTTCTCGAAGCCCAGGGCCAGGCGGTCCTGGATCGTCGCCCCGAACCACGGCCCGTCCTGACCGCTCAGCTTGGTTCGGTCGAAGTGCGGCACGTCGCGCATGGGGCTCTCCCGCCACTCCGCATAGTCGGGCCGCTGTTGGTATTCCCGCAACTGTTCCGGCGGCATCTTGTGGACCGTGGATCGGACGTTCAATCCCATG
>JAPULF010000426.1 GCA_027295245.1 Planctomycetota bacterium | reverse complement strand
TGCCTTCGACCTGGCCGTTGGCGTCGTTGTAGATCGCTTCCCCCGGGCGCGACAGCAGACGCGCCGCCGCGTTGTCGTCGTTGAGGATCAGGTACGAATCGATCTCGCTGCACTGCAACGCGATGCGCACCCCCATCTGTCCCAGCGTGCTGCGCGCGAGCGTGTAGGCGCCGGCCAGCGTCTGCGACCCCAGCAGCACGTGGATCCCGAAGGCCCGGCCCTGTCGCACCAGCCGGTCGAGCAGCATCGAGGCGTCCTGGGCCAGCTTGTCCTCCTCGGAGAAAAACATCTGAAACTCGTCCACGATCAGCAGCGTGCGCGGCAGGGCGTCCCCGCCGGCGCGGCGATACGCGCCGATGTCCTGAACCCGGCGCTCCCGGAACAACTCACCGCGGCGCTCCATCTCCGTGTTGATTCGCTGAAGAACACTCAGTCCGAATTCGCGATCGCTCTCGATCGCCACCGCCCGGGCGTGCGGCAATTCATGCGTCGCATAGCACTTGAACTCGACGCCCTCCTTGAAATCCACGAGATAGAGTTCCACCTCGTCGGGACGATACCACAGCGCCAGGTTCGTGATGATCACGTGCAGCAGCGTGGACTTGCCGGAGCCGGTCTTGCCGGCGATGAGTCCGTGCTGGGCCACGCCCTCGCCTAGACGCAGACTTTGCAGCCGGACCGCCCCGGTCCGCCCCACGGGGATGGATAGATCGTCCGCGCTCTCGCGCGTCCATATCTGGTCTTCCTTCGGCGCGATCGTCTCGAACGGCACTTCGACGCGTTTGGATTGCCGGGCCGCCTTTCCGATCACCTGCATCATTTGCGTCAGCGTCGACTCGGGCGGCGGAAAGTCGAGAACCAGCGGGAACTGCCCGAACACCTCGTCATTCCAGACAAACCGATTGTCTTTGTGTACCAGGTGGACGCCGTCACCGGCGAGGTCGGTTGCCTCGATTCCGGGCGGAAGCACCTGTCGGGTGTCTTGGGCGATCAGCGTATAGACACCGCAGCGCGCCCCGCTCCCCACGATGCTGCACAATCGCCGGATCGATGCCTCGGTGAAGCCGACCGGGAAGTTCGCCACCACGAGAAAGCGATAGGGCTCGGCCAGCTCTCCGGCCTGTACGTTGTAGGCGTCGATGGTCTCGAACTCGTTCCGCAGGTACTTCTGGATGACGTTCTCCATGTGGTTGGTAAGGTCGGTCAGCCGCTGCTCGATGTGGCTGTTGTCGGTCCAAATCCGCCCGCCGATCAGGTCTTCGTCGTAATCGGCGAGGTGCATGAAGCCCGCGAAATTCTCGCCGAGCCCCACGGGATCGAGAATCGTGAAATGCACCCGCCCCGGCGGCAACGATGCCAGCAACCGAAACATCACGGCCTGAAGCGCCCCGATCGCTTCGTCGCGACCCGCGCGGTCGCTCTGCAACAAGAGCGAACATCGGTCCGGAAACGCCAGCATCGCCGGCGCCAGAACCGAAGACGTCTCACCGGCCTCGAAGCGGAGCCGGCCGCGCGCGTCGGCCGCGATCCGCGCCAAGTCCACGTCGAAGTGACCGAATCGAACCCAGGACGCGAAACTGTCGGTCGGCGTCCACGCCTTCCACGCCGCGTGATTCCAATCGGGCGAGACTCGGCCGTCGAGATTTCGGGTTTCGTCGACCATCTCCTGCAGGCGGGCGATTCCCTCGGACCACCGCCGTTCCAGTTCCGAGCGTTCCGATTCGAATCGCCGCCGGGCCTGGTCGAGCCGGGCGTCACGGCGTTGGCGAGCCAGCGACAGAATCCGTTCGTAGCGCCCGTTCAGTGTCGACAAGCGTTCCTGCTGCCGTTCCTCGACGGTCAGGTGGCTGCGGTCCTTTCGTTGTTCGACGCCGAGCTTCGACCGGGCGTGGTGCTCTTCGATCCGCTGCAATGCCGAGTCGCGACGCTTGCCTATTTCCGCCATGGCTTCGCCGAACTGGTCCTTGGCCCGCCGCACTTCCCGATCGCGCGTCCGCAGACACTGGGCTTCGCGCTGCTGAATGCGTTGATTCGATTCCCTCGAGTACTGATCCGCGACGGCCCGGGCGGTGCCGAGCGAACGATCCAACGGCGTGAAAACCGCGTCGACGTGCGAGCGGGCCACCCGCCGCAGACCATGCGCCGCGACCGCCGCGACCAAGAGCGTCCCGAAGAACGCCGACGGTCCGGTATAGGCGAAGGAGTCCCAACTCCAGGAATTCGAAACCGTCAAGAAACCCAGCAACACGACCGCCGAGACGCACAGAAAGACTACAAGCGTATGCATCCGGTACCCGGCGAACAACCTCGGCAGCCACAGGTGTTGAAGGTCTCTCAGGTGCCGCGTTGCCGCCTCGCGTTGTTCCTTGTAGGTCGCCAGGGGGACGTCTGCCCGGGTGACGTCTGCCTGGGGGACTTCTGCCTGGGGGACTTCTGCGTGGGGGGCGCCTGCCTCGGGGACGTCTGCCTGGGGGACGTCTGTCTCGGAATGCGACCCGTCGTCCGAATCGGATTCAACCCGCGGAGGATGCCTGTACTCGCTCAACAAC
>JAPULF010000425.1 GCA_027295245.1 Planctomycetota bacterium | reverse complement strand
GCCAGTGAAGGCAACATTTCCCTGGGGTCTCGAATCAACAGTACGTTGATGGTCCGGCTTAGAAACGAGGTGTCCATCTCCATAAGGTGATGGGCCATTTGCTTCAAAAAGAGAACGGACCGGTCGCACGGGCCGAACACCACGTCCCGTATGACGCGCTGCCCGTCGCAGTCCATGTCCACCAATACTTCGTCTCGACCGGGATGATCGGCGCCGCTGACGCGGAGGTAGTGCCCGTACAGGGGCTCGTCCACAACGCGTGTATCGCTTCGGCGGGCAAAGGCGTACATGATCGCGGTCGAGACGTTCCGCGGCCCGGACCAGAGACAGATTCTTTTGACCGTCATTGGGCACCTGTATGGGTCGAATGCCTCGGATTATCACATCGTCGGAGACCACAAGCCAGGATTCTACGCAGGAGCGACAATCGGCCGGTATCGCGGACGAAAGATCCGGTGTACACTGCCCGCGTCGTCAGGCCGAGTTTGCACAAACTCGCGCGAGGCCCAGCGATGTATGACATCACTCAGTTTAGCCTGTCTGACATGACCGAGTGTGCGTCCGCCCTGCGGCAATTCGGCGTCGGGGCCAAGAGCATGGAGGAGGTCGCCGACGGAATCGCGCGATTCCTCTACGATCACTTGATCATCAAACAGTCTGGCGAAAGAGGCTGCGCCCTGGTTCGCGTCTACAAGACCCACCCCTTCCGTGAACTTACCGACGATCTGCGCGATTTCGCCTGCGGCGTGCTCGGCCGGGTGCCCGAATCCGCGGACGTGAAGTGCCTCACGCTCCTGGGAACCGCCGGTGACCTGCCCGATTGGAACGTTCGATCAAAATCCGTCGGGCACCAGGCGATCCCGCTTCCGAGCGAGCGGGTCGTTGCCCAGTTTCCGATGATATCGCAATTGATCAACCAGTTCGGACTCGACATCAGCGCCGTGCTCCGACCCGATCCGGCCCACCTCATACAAATGGAAAAGACTGAGTACAACGTTTTCCTCGCCTCCGATGCCGCGGGAAACCCGTACATTCCGGCCCAGGATGAATTCGTCATTCCCCACCGAATCGAATCCGCCCTCGGTTTCGGCGGCATGTTGCCGTCGGGCAATCTCTATGCGGTGATCCTGTTTTCGAAGTGCTCCATCACGCGGGCCACCGCAAACATGTTCCAAACGCTCGCCCTGAGCGTGAAAATGGCGGTGCTCCCTTTCGAAAATGCGGTCTTCGCGTCGCCTTGATGCGTGGCCTTGATGCGTGGCCCTGAAGCTTGGTTCGTCAACGGCTGACGCACCCGCGCGGCGGCATCTCGCAACGCGAGGATTGCCACGCGCCGATCCTGTTTTATACTTGTCGACATGTCCGAGGGCGGCGCATGATTCGAAGAATCGCGACTCCCGTTGTGGTCGTCCTGGCTATCGGTGCGCTCACGACCTGCGAGCGCGACCTTGCCCTATTGCTGCCGGGTCGCCTTATGCAGAGCCCGGACGGCGACGTCTCGCTGGTTGCGAGAATCGCGCATTTTTCGGACTTGCAAATCATCGACGAGGAATCGCCGGCCCGTTTTGCGGGCGGCGAGGTCGTGACCCGTAGCGCGTGGCGGCCTTACGAAGCCCACTCGGCACAGCTTGCCGACGGAATCATCCGGGCCGTCAATCGCATCCATGCCGCGGGCCGGCCGATCGATTTCGTCATGCAAACCGGCGACGCGTGCGACAACGCCCAATGGAACGAACTCGAGTGGCTGCTCGGCGTGTTCGACGGCAGCGTCATCGATCCCTTGTCCGGCCCGGACGAACGGCCGATCGGCGCGCGCCCGGCAGCGGCGCTCGACCCGCACGCCCCGTTCACCGCGCAAGGTTTGTATCGCAACGGCGTGCACGGCGAAGAGTCGTCGATACCGTGGTATGGCGTGTTCGGAAACCACGACTGTCGGTCGATCGGGGTCTTCCCGTTCTTCGACTTTCCGCTGGCCGGCAGGGTGGCGCCGCTTCCGCTTCAGCCCCGGCCCGGCTTCGTGCTGCCGGTGGTTCTCAACCCTGTGGGGACGCTGGCCTACGGAAACGTCACACCCGCCGAGCCCGGACCGCCGAGTGTGTTTGAAACACCGCGCTTTCTTCCTGCCGTCCCGACACGTGGGTTCTACACCAAGCGCGACTACATCGCGGCCATGTTTCGAACCGTTACGGGTCCGCCCGGTCACGGTTTCAAGGATCCCGATACGGGCCCCAGCTTCTACAGCGTTTCGCCGCTGCCCGGCCTCCGCCTGATCGGTCTGGACAGTTGCGACCCGGTGCACCTTCTTCCGACGTACATCTACGTCGGGGGGGCAATCGCGCCGGAGCAACTCGACTTTCTGCGGCGCGAACTGGATTCCGCCCGCGACCGCGGCGAACTGGTCATCGTTGCGACGCACCATCCCAGTGCGAGCCTCTCGGAGTTGATGGGCAGCGCCGTGCCCGGCTCGGGGCTGCGGGCCCTGCTGAATGAATATACAAATGTCGTCCTTCACCTGGCGGGCCACACCCATCGAAACCGCGTTTCCGACCGCGGTGGTTATCTCGAAATCGAGACCTGCTCGACCCTCGACCTCCCGCAGGAAGGCCGCCTCATCGAAATCTATCGCGAGAACGCCACCGGCGAGGTCGTGATCGCCTATGAAATGTTCTCGCACCTCGACGACGACCTTCCCCCGCTCGGCGACGACCCGCTCCGCGGCCTACGGTCCAGCGCCCGAGCCATCGCCCTGGCAGACAAAGGCGGCGCCGCCCGCCAGAAACTGTACGACCCCACCGGGGCCGAACCGGGCGGGCGGCCCGGCGATCGGGCGGCCACGATCAGGCTGTCGCGATCGTCGATTCGAGATTCGCGGGATGGGATAGAATGACCGTTTCATGAGCGAACCGAACGCAAGCTGCAAACGCCGCATTCATCATGTGGCCCGAACGCTCAATGTGACCAGTCGGTCAATCATTGAAAGATGTCGGCGGGAAGGTCTCGGCGTCAAGAACCACATGCACGTTGTTTCACCCGAGCTTGAATTCAGGATTCGGAAGTGGTTTGAGCGAGGTGAAGGCGGAGATGCCGGACAGGACTTTCAACCGTTCCCGGTGCGACCCGAGGGGACACCACCGGGACGTGCGGCTCATGCGCCCCGAACGCCTCGATCCTCGGGCCGCGAACGGTAACATCACAACTCCAGCCCCATCCAAAGATGATCAAAGTACTTCCCGTCCAGGAGCATGTCCCTGCGAATCGTGCCTTCGATTGCAAACCCCTTGTGTTCGTAGAGCCGTACGGCACGTCGGTTATCCGTGCGCACCCGCAGGTTAATCTTCGTCACGATCCGGGAATCGCGTGCCCAGTCGATCAGGGCAAGGAGCATCAACGAGCCGATCCCGAGCCCCCAATGCCGTTTGCTCACCGACATGCCGAACTCGCCGGCGTGTCGAGTCCGCGGCCGCCGTCCGGCTTCAAAGTGCAGTCCGGCGACGATTTTTTGGTCCATCAGGCCGAGCAAATAGAGGTGGTTGTCCGACGCGAGACATTTATCCAGGAACGCCTCTTCTTCCGCCTCCGTCAGTTCAAACTCGCCGGGCCCGAAACTGAGAAAATCCGACTCCCCACTGATCCCGTGAACGGATTCGAGCAGGGCGGCTGCATCCGCGACCGCAGCCTCGCGAATCACAAGGATGCGCCCCTCTTCCAGTCTATGTTCGCGAGGTTTCAAGATCGAGATCGCCGTTCCGGAATGAATCGTATGTTCTCACGGTTTCGGACAAGCGTTTGGATATCCGCACGCTTAGGATTCGGGCCTTGCCCGTGCCAAAGCCGAATGCCGTTCACGAAGCCCCCGCCCGTACGATCTCAGGGCGTTGCCACCTCGGCCTCATTTGGAGG
>JAPULF010000424.1 GCA_027295245.1 Planctomycetota bacterium | reverse complement strand
GGAGCAGAAAGAACATGTGCGGCATTCTCGGCAAGATTACGTTTTCCGGGCATCACGAATCGCCGGAATCATTCACAAAGGCCTTGCGACTTCTTGAACATCGGGGCCCGGACGACCGGGGATGCCTTCATACCACGACTGCCGGAGAGGTTCGACTCACCCTCGCCCACACTCGCTTGAGTATTCTAGATATTTCGGGCGCCGGTCACCAACCGTTGATCAGCCCGCGCACCGGATCGACGATTGTATATAACGGCGAGGTGTACAACTTTCGTGAAATCCGCGACGGTCTCGAAAAAAAAGGCTACTCGTTTTCCAGCGAGTGCGATACGGAAGTGATTCTGGCCGCGTACGACGCATTTGGGGAGACGGCGGTCCAGTCGCTCCGCGGCATGTTTGCTTTCGCCATTTGGGACAAGGAACGCGAACGCCTGTGGCTGGTTCGCGACCGAATCGGCATCAAGCCCCTTTATTACTACTGGGACGGCCGCCAATTTGCGTTCGCGTCCGAGGTAACAGCGCTGGCCGCCCTGCCAAGTCTACAATTGGAGGTATCGCAGGACGGCATCAGGCAATTCTTACTGAATGGGTATATCCCGTCGCCACAGTCCATTTTCGAGGGCGTCCGAAAACTGCCCCCGGCTCATTTTCTGACGTTGAATCTACGTAACCCCGAGCCGCGTATTCAGAGATACTGGAGCGCGACGGAGTATTACAATAGTCGGGACGCGTTCGCGAGTAGAGAAGAGGCCCTCGAGGCTCTTGACGATGAGTTATCGTCGGCGGTCGAAATGCGGCTGATCAGCGACGTCCCGTTAGGCGCCTTCTTGAGTGGGGGGATCGATTCTTCCCTGGTGGTGGCGCTCATGCGCCGGGCGCATTCGGGACGACTACGCACATTCTCGGTCGGTTTTTCAGTCCCGGAATGGAACGAGGCCCCCGCGGCGAAGCGCATCGCGGAGCATCTGGGCACCGAGCATGAAGAATTCTACTTGTCTGAAGAAAACATCCTCGACGCTGCGCGCGTGAATAGCGAGCATTTTGACGAGCCCTTCGCCGACTACTCGAGTATTCCGACATTGGCGCTTTCTCGGATGACCCGTGATTACGTGACGGTCGCCTTGAGCGGCGACGGTGGAGACGAGTTGTTCTGGGGATACAACAGCTACGTGAGCAAATCCATGCGGTTGTTTCCGTTCCTGCGTCACGTGCCACGACCCCTTCGCCAGGCGGTCGGCGCATGCATGCGTCTTCGCCAAGGGTCGCTGTTGAGCGATTGGGGGTATCGGATCGGCTTCAGTGATTTCGCATCTTTTTTCGTGAGGCCACACTCTTGGTTGCCCGGCCACTATTCCAAGTTGCATCGCCACAACGGCGATTCAAATAGACTCCTGGAAATCGGGCGCGAGGCAACTGCACAGTTGCCTCAAAATGAAATCGATCTGCTCGGAGGAGTCATCGATTTGCACGGGTATTTGGTGGACGATATCCTTACAAAAGTGGATCGGTCAAGCATGGCCGTGTCCCTGGAGGCGCGCGTGCCTATTCTCGACCATCGCGTCGTTGAACTCGCCGCACGAATTCCAATCGCCTACAAGACGGCAGGGCGCGAGCAAAAGCATTTCGCCAAGGCCCTGCTTGAGAAATACCTTCCGAGACATCTGTGGGATCGCCCCAAAATGGGCTTCAGTGTCCCGATGGCTCAATGGATTCGGGGACCGCTGAAAGAATGGGTATGCGACGAACTTGGCAGCGACGACACTCATTTGCATGACTGGCTGGATCGCAATGAACTGAACGCCATGCTGGATGACCACTTATCCGGCCGCCGAAACGTCAGGACTCTTATATGGGCATGTCTGCAGTTGGCGGGATGGGATCGCCGCATAAGCCGCATTCGCAGCGCGGGCTGTTCATAACACGGGTTACCATTCGTCATTTCCAGATTCGCTAACAGTTACTCACCGAGACTGCTAACCGGAAATCATGGGTCGATCACCTGGACCGCGGCGAATGGGCAAGCAAACACCACGTCCGCGAAACCGCTCGGCGGTGATCAGCAGATCTTCCGCGCCATCCCCGGTCTTCGTGAGGCGGCTCTGATTGACTGAGTTCTTTCGGTGGAAACGGACTGATTACGCGTCCCGCGAGTTTCGAGGGCAGCCCAACCGCACGAATCGTTGCTCGTAGATCTCGGCTATGTGAGGCAGGCTGAGTTCCGTTTCTGCAAACGCCCGGGCCGCTTTTCCCATCTGTTTGCGGACATCGGGTTGCAACTCGCAGAAATCCAACAGCGTTTTGGCGATGTCCTCCGGGTCGCGGGGGTCAAACAAGAGACCGCGCACGCCTTGTTGCACCAGCCGCGGGTGATCGAGGATCCCTCCGGCCAGTATGGGGCGACCACTTGCCAAGCCCTCGCAGATTGCGTTCGGCAATCCCTCTCGCGTGCTGGGGTGGACCACGGCGTCGTGTTGACGCAGCAATGAGGGAATGTCCTTGCGCTCCCCCAGCCATTCCCAGTTTGACTTCAAATCCAGTTCAGAGATAAGGTTGTCCGTTTGTTGAAATGTCCGTTCCCCCTCCGGATTTTGGCTTCGCTTTCCGGCCCAGCGGACGAGCAACGGCAGGTCGCCCCGTTTCTCTCGAACCAAGGCCAGGGCTCGAATCAGGCCCATCATGTTCTTGTGCGGGTTTACCGTTCCGATGGCGAGCAGGCGGATCGGATCGCCCTTGTCCCGAGGTATTTCGTTCTGCCGTGGATGGAAGACGTTCAAATCGACGCCGTTGTAGATAGTCGATATTCGTCCGCGAAGCCAATCGGATTCGCCTTCGATTCGCAGGCGCTCATGATGCGAATTCACCGTCACGTGGTCGGCCAACCGATGGAGCTGTCTTGCGAGGAACCTACCTGGGGCGGTTGTGTTTGGCGACGGCGGACCCCGCTCGGAGACGATGAGTTTGGGGCGGTCCATCCCGAGCCTGGCGAGTTCCGCATATACGCCGGGCGTGCGAAGAAATGACAGGATTCCGTCGTACGCGCCTTTCGAGATCTGCCGGCGCAGTGCCGCCACGATCTTGATCGAGAACCGGCGGACCTTGGAGAATTCGTGGATGGGGATCTTCAACTCCTCCAATTGGTCGGCGAAGTGTCTGGACTTGGGATAGTAGATGAAGAACTCGATTGAGTGGCCGCGCTCGTGCAAACCGAGCGCCAGGCTGACCAGTTGTCTCTGGGCTCCGCCCGACGCCAGATTATCGATAACAAAAAGTAGTCGCATATCGGGGTCTCAGCGCTCGCGGCCGGCAGCGGGGTCATTCGCCATCTGTTTGCCTTGCGGCGCTCTGCCTGTTTCGCATTTTATTTGTCGACGGTGGGTGACGACATCGAGGCGCGTGGGACCCATGAAGCTTGTGTGGGGCACCCTCGGCCTCAATTCCTCAAGCGGGATACGGCTGCCGTCGTGGAGCTCAACGAAGTTCTTCATTCATGATTTCCACGTGGCCCGTCCGGCCGATGATTCCAAAACATCCCTACTTCCCTCTCACAATCTCAGGCACTTTTGCAGAATATTGCCCCATTATATTCGCAGAGGGCCGGAAGAGGGAAGGGCCCGGAAATATGTTCCCTCACTGTGCAGGGCGTGTCTTCGCTTCTTCATTCATTGTCTCCGCGGAGGATGTGAACCGGCTCGTTTGATCAGGTCTCGGTGAACGGTGCATCGTGTTGTTTCGCCGACACCCTTCGTTCTTCGCGGTCGATCTGGCTCCGAAGGCGCCGAATCCAGTGCCCGCCGTCCCGAAAACGAGCCAACTCCGATTCAAGATCCTCCAGCTTGGCGCAGGGGATTCCTTCGCCAAAGAGGTAGTTCGGTCGAAGCAGTTCGTCCTTTACGAAAACGGTCGGACCGTTTAATAGAAACGCGTAGTAGGCCGTCGACATCAGATTCACGAACGTCAGGTGATGACCCGACAGCTCATCGAGTTCTCTCACGACCTGCAAGCCGAATTGCCGTTGCAATCGGGCACAGCCCGCGGCGCTGACTTGGGGATGTACCTTGATTGCGAGCGGCATGTCCAGACTTGCACACACCTGCTTGGCCCGCGCGATGGCCTCACCCTCGAGCCGGTCTTCATACACCTTGCCGGTCTGCCTCCAGTTCCCCTGTATGTAGACGATCAAGGGAGCGTATCGCGACCCCGGGTCCGGCGGGGCCTCGACATCGGGTGGCAAAACCCGACGGAAATCGTGGCTGTCGACTTCGCTACGGCGAAGGTAGAACTCCCGTTGTTGCTCGCAATAAAAGCGGAAGTGGCTGTACTTCACGTGGGGGCCGTACACGCCGACGCCGTGGCTCGAGTTCATGCAATGGACGCCGTTGGCCATCAGGGCGCGGTACAGTTCGATTCCGGCCATCTCGAATTCGTCGGTCGTGAAGACACGCTCGACGCCCATCGACAAGTACTCGCGGGCGCACTTCCGGTAAGCGTGGACCTCGCCTCGAATGAGTGCGACTTCCCGATCGGCCGGGCGTAGAAAAATCCGCGCGACGTCGGTGAATCGGTAAGGAATGCCCGCCATGCTGTAGTTTCTGTTTTCGCGCCTGCACAGCCGAAGGTAACGAAGTTGCCGTTTCAGGTTTCCCTGAAAGGGGTATATCAGCAGCAATGCGGATCGGATTTCGGTCGGGTAGAGTGAATCGGTGGTGTCGACCCATGCGCGAATGACGCGCTTTGCAGCAAGCCGCCGCCGTCGAAAAACTCTAAATAGACGATGTGCGCAAACCTTCATGGCGAATCTGAAGAACTGTGCCCGGTCTATCGCGTTGTGCTCGCGCGGCTCGCGCATTCGAATGCGAACGTCTTCGCCCAACAGGTCGGCAAACTCCGGGCCGACGAAACTCGATTCGACCGCGCAGACCCTGAGCTTCCCGGCCCCAATCAGTTCGAGCAATGCCGTCACCTGTTTGGTCCGCTCCGATTTCGTGTAAATGCAGTTGAGGTAGACGGGTCGCAGGTCGGGTGGAAGATCGGCGGGGCCGACCCATCGTTCGCAGACATCGAGGTGCGTGGGACCCATGAAGCTGATGTGAGGCACCCTCGGCCTCAATTCCTCGAGAGGGATACGGCTGCCGTCGTGGAGTTCAACGAAGTTCTTCATCTTTCATGCCCGCCCGGTCGGGTCGTCGAGCCGCGCGAGCCCGGTTGAGAGTGATCTGGAGGATTGCGAGCCGGGTACATGCCGCCGTTGTCCGGCCTGTCCGCCGCATCGGAGCACGCATTATACACGACGTAAGAGGCGTCACAATATGGGAATCTTTTCGCCGGCTCGTTCTACCCAAAGTTGGTTTTCGGGAAAAGGCGCCGCCGGCGATCTGAGTGGGTTGGGTAGGGAGATCCGATCGTCGAATCCGGGCCCTCCGGCGACCATCAGCATGCGGTCGGCAGTGGGCACGGGATTTCCTTCCGCGCGCAGGGTCAGCCGCGGTTCGCCCGCGTCTTTCGATACGGTGCAAAGCAGCGTCAAAAAGAAGATCGGTCCGTCCGCCTCCATTTTGTAAATAACCGTCGGGGCCGGTTCCTTGTGGCCGTAGCTGCGGCTGTGCCAACCCTGGATGGGATCGGTCTCGCCGACTGCGATCCTGGCGCCGAGTTCGGATGACCCGATCGCCCGCATCCAGAGGTTCGGCCCGTCGGCGTCGTTGGTATGTATCAATCCGCCCAGGCTCGCGGTTAATTCGTGTTGCGGTGCAATGTGCCATAGCAGCTCGTGCGTGTGGGTGCCGGGGCAGTCCAATACGTCGAGCACCAGGAGGTATTGCCCTTTTGCCAGCAAAACGCTGCGGGCATGGCGAATGACCGATGTCAAATGCCGCTGCCCCTGCGTGATTCCCGAGGCGTAGCCGAAGCGCCCGTCGGTGTGGTACTTCAGCACCCGTTGTTTGGGGTGCTTGAGCCAGCGAAACACACGATGGGCCAACGCCTGGCCGAAGCCGTCGGTCACGATCGCGTTGTGGGCGCGGGTGCCTCGGAAATAGGTGCGCCAATGCCAGTCACCGTTGTAGGTGTAGGTCCCGCGGTCGACGAGCCAGTCTTTGCCGCCGGCCGAGTAGAGCACGGAGAGGTTGTCCGCGTGTGAATGGCCGATGAAGGGGGCGCACTTGAACATCACGAATTCGGCCCGATTCGTCCAGTCGGACCGCCACATGTAAAATCCGCCGTGCGAATGGGCCTTGTCGAGGTCCTCCGGTGGTTTGCACTCCAGCTTGTCAAATTGTTGCGCGGCGTCGGGGCCGATCAACCACAGGGACTCTTCGCGGAACTCACCTGCGGCGGCCTTGAGCTTCTCGTTTTGAAAGCGAACCGCGCCGGCACACAGCATCGACTTGAAGTCGTCCTCGCTGCTGTCGTCGAGGACGATCGTTCGGCCGTTGTCCCAGTCGCCGACTTGACAGATTTGCCCGCCGGGCGTTCGCATGTGGATTACGAACTCGCACATCGCCGCCAGGCGCTGCCAGATGATCTCGGGCAGGTTGCGGCCGTTGCGCTCCAGGAGCAGACCGGCCAGCAGATAGATATAGAACACGAAGCGATGATAGCTGATAGCGTTTTCGAAATTGACGCCGTCTTCGTAGATTTCCTTGGGGCCCTCGCGAACGAGGATGGGCAGTGCAATGTCGAGATACCCTGCGGAGTGATCCAGTTCGGGCAGATATAGACTCAGCATGCAGATTCCCATCGCATCGCCGAGCAGGTGGTTTCCGACCATGCACTTTTCGCTGAGGGCGATATCCGCAACCAAGTGGTGGTGATGATCGATCAGACATCGAATCACGTCGGCGAACAGTTTCGGATCCCATCCGGGCCAGTCCAGCGTCATCTCGATGGCGAACAACCAGGAGGTGCAGCGGATGGCGCACTCCAGGTTGCTGTACCAGTTAATGCCCATCTCGGGCGGGTTTTGTTCGATCCAGCTACGGAAGTGGGTAGTGAGTTCGCGCGCATATCGCTCGTCTTCGGTCAATGCGTATGCCCGCGCCAGCGTGACGAAGAATTGGGTCCGATTCAATTCCCAGGTGCGTTTGCAGTCTCCGGTTCGATCCTTGAACCGAATGTCGATCGTGGACCAATGGCGCAGGGGCCACCGGCCGCCGCCGTCCATTTCATCGTGCCAAGAGATCCCGTTGGGAAACGCGTTGACCTCGGAGCCGAGAAAGGAAAACTCGCGTGCGCAGATTCGGTTCGCCGCCGCGATCAGTGGGTCCCGTGCCGCCGGACAGCGTTGTTGCCAGACGGTCCGAATCTTCGGGATATCCGCTCGCTCGAAGAAAAACGCGACGTTTTTACGGGTTCGAAAGTAGTCGAGCAGCGCAGCCGGCGAGGGCCGGTTCAGCGGAAAGAAACTCAGAACGTCGTCCGTCGTCAGGCAAGACGGGGCATAGCGATTCTTGTGCAGACCGATGCGCCGGGCGGCTTCGAATCGGAGGCGAAAAAGCAGCGACGACCAGGGAAGCTGAGTTGCTTCCAGGAACATCGCGCGGTATTTCGATCCGAGAAATTCGGTCTGCATCGTTCGGTTCCGCGGCCAATGATGCCAGAGTCGCCGAGCCGGGGCAATCTCTGCAAGGGGCGACTTGCGATTCGGACCGATAACACGTCGCCACATTAGTGCGCTCGGTCGAACCGGCGTTTGTGTGCGAAGACGCCAAGCAGCCGTTACGCACTCAACAGCGCCCTGCGAACCGCCGCCCATCCATTGTATAATCGGCTGTTCCGGGCAACTCAAGCCGTAGTGCGAGGCGAGCCGATCAGTCTAGTGCCCATAACATACGGCAGGATCGCGCCGGGGATGGAACGCGCTCCTAGTGGACAAGCAAGACGCCGATGCGAATAGCGATTCTGACGCAGTACTTTCCGCCCGAGGTCGGCGCCCCGCAGGTGCGGTTGTTCGAACTCGCCAAGCGCCTGCGCAAACGCGGACACGACATCACGGTCGTGACGGCGATGCCGAACTACCCGGCGGGAAGGGTCTTCGATGCGTATCGGCGGAGGTTGTTTTGCGTCGAAAAGATAGACGGGCTAAAGGTTATCCGTACGCCGATCTATCCGTCCCGATCGAAGAAAATGCTGCTGCGACTGGCCAGCTATATGTCATTCGTGATTACGTCCCTGCTCATGGGAACGTGGTCTCTCGGCAGACAGGACTTGCTGTTGGTCGAGAGTCCGCCGCTGTTTCTGGGGCTCTCCGGCGTCGCGATGTCTTTTCTGACACGTTCGCGGATGGTTCTGATGGTCTCGGACATCTGGCCCGACGGTGCGATTCGAGGCAACCTTATCAGCGAGAGGCAGGCCAGAATCCTGATCAAGCTGGAGAGTTTCCTTTATCGACGATCCGACTGTGTTGCCCTGACGAACCCGGGCGCCGTCGAGCAGATCAAGAGCCGATTCCCCGATGTGCCGTGCGCGCTCATTTCGAACGGCGTTGACACGAGCGTATTCCGACCCGATCTGCGAAGCGAAGCGATTCGAGCGGAATTCGGCGTATCGTCGGACCAGTTTGCGGTCGCCTATTGTGGGCTTCACGGAATCTTTCAAGGGTTGGAGGTCGTAGTAGAGGCTGCCAAGCGGCTCCAGGACAAACCGCGTGTGCGGTTTGTGATGGTTGGCGACGGTCCCGAGAAAAGCGCACTCGTGGCCCGGGCGCGCGAAGCCGGCTTGGACAACATCGCGTTTTACCCCCAGCAACCGTTTCGACGCATGCCCGAGATCATGGCGAGCATGGATGCGAGCCTGATAGTGCTGGCTATCCCCCTGCCCGGAACAATGCCGTCCAAGGCCTATCAGGCGCTGGCCTCGGGGGTGCCGATGATCGTGACCGCGGGGTGCGAGGCCGAGCGATTTGTC
>JAPULF010000423.1 GCA_027295245.1 Planctomycetota bacterium | reverse complement strand
GTCGTAACTTCGGCGTCAAATAGACCTTGTCGATGGGTAAACATCGGGCTAACGTGGAGATACAGATTGAGTGCGGTCTTGTGATCGACGCGGTTTGCAGGACATTTCTGAATGGAGTTGATTGCCTCGAAGAGCAATACCAAATCGGGAAGGGTTGGGGCTCCGCTCGCTTCAAGTGCGGATTCGAGAATGTTGATTCGGCACGGCGTTGGTGGTGGCGCGTTCCGAGGTGTGGAACCGGCCGGGGATTGCCGGTCTCGACCGGTAGGCCGAAGAGCGGGCCGACCGGACTAGGATGCCTCGCCTATAAAGGGTTTTCATGAGCAGAACAAACGGCTATTCGGGTCCGGCCAATGACGGCTTTCTCGAGTTCGAGCGACCCCTCGCGAAGATAGAGCATCAAATCGAGGAGTTGGAGGCCAATCAGTCCGCCACCGGTCGAGATCATTCCGTCATGATCCGGACGGTCCGGACCGAATTGGTCCAGGCCCGTCGAAAGCTGTATTCCAAGCTGAGTGCCTGGGAGACGGTGCAAATGGCACGACATCCCAAGCGGCCGCTTGTTCCGGATGTTTTAGGTCTGATGGTCCGGGACTTTTGCGAGCTTCACGGCGATCGAAACTTCAAGGACGATCGTGCGATCATCACCGGTTTCGGCAGAATCGCCAATCTGAAGTGCATGTTCATCGGTCACAACAAGGGCAAGGACACCAAGCAGCGGCTGGAGAATTGCTTCGGAATGGCCCACCCCGAGGGATATCGCAAGGCCCTGGCCAAGATGAAGCTCGCCGAAAAGTTCGGCGTGCCGGTTGTATGCCTGATCGATACGGCCGGGGCGTATCCCGGCGTCGGGGCCGAGGAACGCGGTATCGCCCAGGCGATCGCCGTCAATCTTCTCGAAATGTCGCGGTTGCGGGTACCGATCGTGTGTGTCGTCGTGAGCGAGGGCGGGTCCGGCGGAGCGCTCGGCATCGGCGTCGGCGACCGAGTCGCGATTCTCGAGCACGCTTATTACTCCGTGATTTCACCTGAGGGATGTGCGGCGATTCTGTGGAAGTCCGGCGAATACGCCCCGGACGCGGCACGATCACTCAAGTTCGTTTCCCGCGAACTTAAGCGGTTGAATCTGGTGGATGAGGTTATCAAGGAACCCCTAGGCGGAGCGCACCGCGATCCGGCGACGATGGCAGCGAATATCGAAAAGTACGTCGTCGAGAATGTGCGCGAATTGAAGCGGCTCTCGCCGGAAACCCTGGTGAAACGCCGCTACAAGCGACTGCGCTCACTCGGGGCGTTCTTTACGCATGCCGGTTCGGCGGCGCCCAAGACTCCGGCCCGCGCCGAACGAATCGGTGCCGGCCCGTCCAAACGTGCCCCAAGCCCGAAGCTCGCGCCTGCGACCCGATCGTAGACCAACGGGCCGATTCGTCACTGCCATTCAAGAGTTTCAGGCTATAATCCGCCTCGCCGGGCTATGATTGCGCCCGACGACGCGCGATTCGTCGCGGAAGGACGCTGACATGTCAGACCAACCCGCCGGCGCCAAGCTGAACAAAGCCAGGGAAATCCTTTCTTCGTTGCAACGCGTCGCCGTGGCGTTCAGCGGCGGGGTGGACTCGACGTTCGTTCTGAAGCTGGCCGTCGAGACGCTCGGATCTGAGAACGTTTTGGCGTTGACGGGAAAAAGTCCCAGCATTGCGGCCACCGAGTTGGAGGAAGCCCGTCGTCTGGCCGCAGACATCGGCGTCGAGCAGATGGTCATTGAGACGCGCGAGTTCGATGATCCTAATTACTTGGCGAATCCCACGAACCGCTGCTATTTCTGCAAGACAGAGTTGTACGATCGCGCCGCTACGATTCTGGCGTCGCGCGGATTGCGAACCATGGTGAACGGTACCAATGCGGACGATCTAGGCGATTTCAGGCCGGGTCTGGCGGCCGCGGCAGAGCATTCGGTGCGTTCGCCCTGTGCGGAGGCGGGTCTGACGAAGGCGGAAATCCGCGTTCTGTCGGCTGAGATGGGCCTGTCGACCCACGACAAACCCGCGAGTCCGTGCCTTTCCAGTCGCGTGCAGTACGGCGAGGCCATCACGCCCGAGAAACTGCGGATGATCGAACGGGCCGAGGCGTTGTTGCACAAACTCGGCTTTCGCGAATGCCGTGTGCGCCATCACAACAAGCTGGCACGAATCGAGGTGCCCTTAGACCGGATCGGCGAGTTGGCGGAAACAAAAGTCCGAACGCGGCTCGAGGCGGAACTGCGAGAAATCGGATATCAGTACGTGACGCTCGACCTGAGCGGATTCCGTAGCGGAAGCATGAACGAAGTGATCGCGTTCGGAGAACGGCAGGATGGCCGCCCGCCGGTCATGAAGGGCCGTGTCTAGAACATAGCGGCGACAAAAAACTGGATGTCCAGGCCATTTACAACGCCATCGCCGTTCAGGTCGGCGGCGCATTCGTGATCGGGGTTGCCCCGGCCGAGTAGAAGATCAACCATCGGCGGTATATCGTCCACGTCGGTCATGCCACTGCCGTCCAGGTCGCCATCGCCGGGCAGCGCGACGAGGGTCTCGTCGGCGCCCATATCGACGCGGCAGTTGAAGATCCGCGGATCGCCGTCAATGTCCTCATCAACGGGATCGGCCACGAAGTCCGGGTCGCCGGCGTTGATGCAAGGGGAGCTGGGCATCAGATGCAAATCGTCGTCTTCGCTGCCGGCGACGT
>JAPULF010000422.1 GCA_027295245.1 Planctomycetota bacterium | reverse complement strand
AATCCCTCGATGATCATCCGAAATCCGCCCTTGGAGTCCGGAGCCCCGGCAGGGGTCTTGGACGGGGCGCTGGGCGTTTGAGGTTGCACTTCACGGTATTTGACGGGGCCGGCGCGGGGCTCTTCGATCGGTGGGGCCGGCTTGTCGGGGGCGGTGGCCGGAGGCGTCGGCTGTTCCTCGGCGACCGGTGGATCGGGTTTCTTCTCGGGAACCGCTGGCTCTTGATCGGTCATATCGGTGCTCTGGTCCTTGCCGACCCTCGATGGTCGCGTCTCGGCGGCACTTTACACCATCTATAGCGCGGGTGGCTACTCGTCCTTCGATTGGGCCCTGGCCTCGAGGATATTTCGAAGATCGCGTGCAAGGCCCTCGTTTCGCATTCCCGCGCGCCGGGCGCGTCGCACGGCCTCATCGATCGAACAGCCCCGTTCGGTTGCGAGATAGAGCCCGTGCATCGCGCCTGACCGATTGGCGGAGCCGCAATGGTTCAGTATGGCCTGGTCTCCGTAGCGTCGAACGGCGTCGAGATAATCGTCGGCCTGCTGTTCCGTCATGGCATCGGATGACATGGGCAGGTGAACGTAATTCAAGCCCAGTTTCTTCACGGCCTCCGGATATTCCTCCGACCGTTGGTGGTTCTGTCGGAGGTCAATGACGGTTTTCACGCCACGGGCCTTGAGTGCCTCGAGGCCCTGTGAAGTGGGGCATCCCGAGACGTAGATCGAATCGTCCTGCGAGAGATTGGGGACGCCTTCCAGATCCAGGGGGGCGGGGCCGTCGACTGGACCGCCGCAGCCGACCAAGGTCAAGCAAACTACGAATGCCGAATAAAAAACCGCGGCGATGCACGAGACGGGTTGATTGAGCATGGAGAACCTCGGGGATTGGGGTTGCTTTCGTCGACCGGTTTTCGTGCAAGGGTTGGCCGGGCTCAAGTCTCCTGTCCGACGGCGCAACCCGATCAAACGTACGCAACCGAGCGATCACGGCACGCCTGCAGGATACCCGATCGCGGCGGCCGGGGTCATCCCACGCTTCCATCAGAGTCAACCAGCGGGCCGATCATCAACCCGTCGCGAAGTTTTTTTTCGATTTTTTGCGAAAGGCTTGACCGGCTCCGACGTTTGTAGTAGGATGACTACAAGTTTAGTAGGATTGCCGCGGGGCGGAATACACCATGGGCGAACGACAATACGAATTGGGCACCGCGGAGTTGGAGGTGCTCAAGGCCTTGTGGGAGGAAGGGCGCTGCACGGTCCGGCAGGTCTTGGGTCACCTGCACGAGCGAGGCCGCCGCGTGGCCTATACCACCGTGCTGACGTTTCTGACGCGCCTGGAGCAAAAAGGGTTCGTCGCGAGCGACAAGCGAGGTCTGGCATACGTCTATCGGGCGACCGTGACGCGGGAACGCGTGACCCGTTCGCGGGTCCGGGAGTTGGTGCAGCAGTTGTACGACGGTGCGGCGGCCCCGATGGTTTTGCAGTTGATTCGATCACAAAAATTCTCAACGGACGAGATTGCCGAATTGCAGAAGCTGATTGCCGAATTGGATGCCGGCAAGAGGGACTAGGGCTTCGAAATCCGAGGTCGAGCGTGAGACCCCGCCTGAGTCACCGGGGGAAGGGGCCGAGTGCGTTGGGAGGCCCCTCGTGGGGAGTCGAGAGAAAGGGCTGAAATGGCGTCCTGGATACCCCAGGTGACGGACGCGCTTTGGCGCAACGCGGTGGCGGTCGTACCGCTGACGCTGCTTGCCGCCGCAATATGCCGGTGGGTGCCGTGCCGGGCGAGTACGAAGCACGTTATTTGGCTTCTCGTGTTGGCCTGGTTTGTCGTCCCGCCGGTACTTCCCGCCCTGTCACCGGCCGCGTTGGAGACGAACGACTCCCAATCGGCCGAGACGCATGACGATCGGGGGATATGCGGGTCACCCGACACTTGGCAAGCGCCTACAGATGACTTGGGCCGCACCTATGAGGGGTCGGTCCTCGCCACACGGGGGGATATCGATCACGCCTGTACGGAAGAGGTGTTACCGAATGAATCGTGTCTGAAATCGTGTCTGATTGCGGACGCGCATAAACAAGCTCCCACTCCACCCGGGACAGCCGCCCGGTCTGGACCGAACGTGCCGGTTCAACTCGAACCGGCCGCGGCTCCAGCTTGGCGGCTGTCCGCCCCGCATGATCCGGCGCCCGTGCTTAAGGCGCCGCCACCCGTCGACGCGAGAATCGCGTCGACGGGTTTTTCTGTTTCGACCGAATCGGCCGGGATTGGCCTGAATCGCGGCGGCGAATCTTTCAATTCACCCGGAAACTCAAGCGAAATCGCGCACCCGTCGACGCCGCCGCACAATCGACTCGGCCAAGTCGTGATCGATCCGGAACCGGTTGCGGCGACCGCGTCTTCAGAAGATGCCACTCCTCGAACGGCGATGGTGTTGCAGCGATGGGCGGCCGGATTGCTGAACGTTCGCGATGCAATCGGCGGGCTGCCCGGCATTCCAGCGGGTTTGTGGCTTTTCGGCACGGGGCTGATTGTCGCCCTGACGGCGTTTCGCACGTTGCGGTTCTTGCGTCTCGTGCGGGCAGGGCGGCCGGCGCCGTCGGACGTTTCGAGAATGGTCCGGCGGGCGGCCCACGAGCTCGGCCTTCGCCGAGTGCCCGAGACCGTCATGCTGGAAGAACGAATCTCGCCGATGATTTGGTGCGGCCTTCGTGTTCGATTGGTGTTGCCGTCGGTGTTGTGGGCCCAATTGGACAGCGTCGGCCGTCAGGCCGTGGTCTATCACGAATTGGCGCATCTACGACGCTACGATCACTGGATACGATGGATAGAACTCGTCGTGAGCGGTCTTTATTGGTGGCACCCGCTGGTCTGGTGGGTCCGTCGGAGGCTTCACGAAGAGGCCGACCTTTGTTGCGATGCCTGGGTCACGTGGCTCCTCCCGCGCAGGCGAAGGGCGTACGCCGAGGCGTTGCTCGTGACCAAGCAGTATATCAGCGGAAATCACGTTCCTGTCCCTGCAGTGGGGATGGGCGTGGCGACCGTGCGCGCAAAACGATTTGCCAGGAGACTCACCATGGTAATGACACAGACTGTGACACCGAGACTGTCCGTATCGGGTATTTCGATGGCGTTGACACTGATGCTGGCCGGATGGTTGGCCACGCCCGCACAGTCGTGTCCGCCCAAGACCGGCGAATCGGAGCCGATTGCCCCGCCCGCCCCGATCGTTCACGTTGCCCCGATCGCTCACGTTGCTCCGGTCCCCCAAATCGGAATAAGTGAGCCTATTGCAGTGATCGGCTCCACTTCGCCCGTCGTCGCCGGCGTTCCGATGGCGAATACATACCGGGCCCACATCGCCGGGCGTTCGCTCGCGCCGCTTCCGCGGCTCGGAGTTCTTGCATTCGGGCAATCGGTCGGTCCGCGGGGGGACTTGGAAGAGCGCATGGACCGGCTCGAGGAAAATAACGAGCGGCTTCACGCGGCGATAGAAAGACTTTCCGCGGTCTTGGAGCGATCGGGTCGCCGTCTCGGCGGTCGCGGCCTGCGTGGGCGCGAAGATTCGCGTCCGGAACCCCCCGTCCGACGGCCGCGAGCGCCCAGACG
>JAPULF010000421.1 GCA_027295245.1 Planctomycetota bacterium | reverse complement strand
ATGAGGGCGAGGTTCGCGATGGCCCGGACATTGTCGACGCCGTGGACGTGATGCGTGATGCCCATAGTCCAGCAGAAGACGGTGGCTTCGGACTCCGCGTAGAGTCGCGCGATGCGATCGATCGACTCGCGCTTCACGCCCGACTTTCGGACGATCTCGTCCCACGAGGCCCGCCGGCATGACTCGATAAATGCGTCGTAGTCCTCGGTGTGATTGCGGACGAAGGACTCGCGCGCCGCGGACATCTCGTCGATCCGCTTGGCGATGCCGGTCAGCAGGGCGATATCGCCGCCGATGTGGGGCTGCGCGTAGAGGCTGGCGATCTCGGATCCGAACAGCAGGCTCCGCAGGTTCGACGGCACGCTGAAGTTGACCAGTCCGGTCTCGACCATGGGGTTGATCACCACGACCTGTCCCCCGCGGCGCCGCAGCTCCATGAGCATTCGCATGAGCCGCGGATGGTTGGAGGCGGGGTTGCCGCCGATCAGGAGTACCAGGTCGCAGTGGCGAAGGTCTTCGAGCACGAGCGTAGCGGTCCCGGTACCGAACACGCTCGTCAGGCCGACCCCGCTGGCCTGGTGGCAATAGTAGCTGCAATTGTTGACGTTGTTGGTGCCGTACAGCCGCGAAAAGAGTTGCAGGAGGAAGGCGGCCTCGTTGGACGAGCGCCCGCTGCAATAGAAAAAGTTGTCGTCGGGGGTCGTGGCCTTCAAGTGGGCGGCGCAATGAGCGAGGGCGTCATCCCAGGAGATCGGCCGATAGTGGCTGTCGGCGGGCCCGGCGTAAAGCGGTTCGGCAAGCCGACCCATGTGCTCCAGTTCTCGCGGGCTCATGGCCCGCAGTTCGGCGAAGCCGTACCGCTCGAAGAACTCGCCTGAGACGCGGCCCTGCATATCGGCGGCCATGGCCTGCATCGATTTCTTGCAGACCTCCGGAAACCGGCCGGACTCGTCGATCATACCGCCGCGCTGGCCGCCCATACCGAGGGCACAGGTCTTGCAGGTGTTGCGTGTGGCGAGGGCCCGGTAGAACTTGACCAGCCCCCCGGCCTGTTTCGCCATTCGCAGCGCGTATCGAACCGCCGGCCATCCCCCGCCGGTTCTGATTCTGGGCATGGTCTCTCTCCGCGTCGTCCTATGGCTGGTCGGACCTCACAATCATAACGTCGTTCGCCAGCATGGCGATATGAGAGCAGTTGCTCCGTTTGTCTCTGCAAGGGAGCGGGAGAATGCAGGTTCAAGTACCATCGCCACGATGTCAGGCTTGTTCGACGGAACACCGTTGCAACGCCCGGTCACCTGCAACGTCTGCGAAATGCCGATGGACCGCTGCGCCTGCCCTCGCGGCGCGACTGGCGAAGTCAAGCTCCCCAAGGATCAGCCCATCCGTGTAGGCCGTGAGAACCGCCGCAAGGGAAAGACCGTCACCGTCATCTCGGGCCTCGATCCCGTTGCATCGAACTTGGATGCCATTTTGCACAAGCTGAAATCGGCGTGCGCCGCCGGCGGTACGATCAGCCAAGCCAGAATCGAGATTCAAGGTGACCATCGCGAGCGAGTCTTGGCAATGCTCCACGAACTCGGGTATCCCGCCAAGATGAGTGGCGGATAGCAAAGACTCGCTGCCCGCCTTTCGATTTGCGTGCCATTCCAACAGTAGTCCACCTGCCGACCCCACCGTGGTCCAAGGTCTTGGTGCCATATTTGTCGCCCGGGGGGAATGACCCCACGACTAGATCAACTAGCTCCGCGTCTTCGAAGGAGTAGATGCCCCAGCAGGGGGGTGGGGCGGCTACGCCCGATGCCGCCTAAGTTCTTGCTGCTCAGTGGGATACAGTCGACGAAACTGTGAAAGCGGCTCCCGCGACCTCGTATCGCTGGGGCCATCCTGGTCACGCAGCGGCGGGGGGGGCCACGGCCGGCCGGGGTCGCAATCGGGGTTGACGCGTCCGGCGTTTTGGGGTATTCCACGCACGGTAGGTTTGTCGAACGAGGTGCGCACCTGACTTTGGCTATCCAAATCTGGATCGCATTGCCGAGATCGTCTTCCTTCCTTCGAGGCCGAAACGTCGGCCACTTTCACACACACGACCCTGAAAGCGAAACAGCGGGTCGGTAATGCCATCGACAGGAGATTGCGTTGGGTAAGAAACTTTATGTCGGGAACCTCAGTTACGATGTCAGCAGCTCGGATTTAGAGGCGCTGTTGGCGGCACACGGAACCGTCCAGAGTGCGGAAGTCATCACCGACCGAAATACGGGACAGAGCAAAGGGTTCGGATTCGTCGAGATGGACTCCGATGCGGAGGCCCAGGCGGCGATTGCGGCCTTGAACGGCCAGGACCAAGGGGGCCGGGCTCTCACCGTAAATGAAGCCAAGCCCCGCGAACCGCGCGGCGGCGGCGGCGGCGGCGGCGGTCGCGGTGGCTACGGCGGTGGTGGTGGTGGTGGTGGCGGCGGCCGCCGAGACCGCTACTAGACCACGGGACGGCATCGGGAACTACGGGGCCACCAGGGGTGGCCCTCCCTTTCTGTACTTGCAGATCCAGACCCCGGATCCTCCGGTTCCGTGCCTGGATTGACCAGTTGCTCGACACCGCGCGGGCAGTGGGGTGGGGCAAATCCGTAGCGACTTCCGAAATCCGGGGGTGCCCGAGGATACTTCTCTCCACGAACCCGGGGCTCTGGATTCAGCCACGCATTCGAAGCAGATTCGAGATAGACATTAAGTTTCCCGTCTGCCGGCCCGCCATTATCATGCCGTCCAGGATCATGAAACGACAAGGAGATGAATGACGATGGCCAAGAAGACACGGAAGAAAATGTCCGCGGCGGCACGACGCAAGATCAGCCTTGCCCAAAAAGCACGATGGGCGGCTTTCCGCAAGGGCAAGAGTTCGACGGGAGGAAGACTTGGCCGGCCTCGGGCCGCGGCGTCGGCCAACAATCCGTACATGAACATGACGGTCCAGGAATTCGTGGCGGCGAAGCGGCAGATGGACGCGGCATGGAAGGCGGCCAAGAAGTTGCTGCGGAAGCGGTAGCGATTCCTGATGTCGCCAGTTTGTGACGTGAACCTCAAGTCGAGTATCATGCACCGATAGGTGCTGCCGTGATCAAGCCACGGACCATTGCCATTGTCGTCGTCTCGGCGATTTTCCTGCTCGCTTGGTTCTTGCCGCCGAATCCGGCAGATCCTCACGCGCCCTCCGTCTCCGGCACGACCGGCATGCTATTGGAAGAAAACGACGAGGCTCTGCGGCAGAAGTTGCTCGCGCGTATCAACCGCAACGGCGACATCAACGACACCGCCACGCCCAACCCGCTGGTTACGCTTGCGGAGTTCTTCGAGGGCAACAACGACCCCGGTTCCATCGGTTACAACTTGAACGAGCAGATCTCACCGGCCGAGTTCTACTCGATGTTCAAAACAATACGCCGGCGGCCCGACGTGTCCGACGTCCGCGTGCAGGTAAAGGACCATGAAGACCTTACCGGATGGCCCTCGACCGATACGGTGTGGATTATCACCGGCGCCGAATTCGGCGATGTTGCCTCGTGGATTCCGCATCGCTTCCGGCCGAGCGAGTATCTCGATGGTATCCCGACCCAGTGGCCCATCGAAGACTACGAGATCCCGGCCGGCATGCGCGCCGTCGGCGTCTGGTGGGATTGACCCCGCGACGAGCGTTCTCCACGACGGGCCGCGCTCGCCCAAAAGGAGGTTGGGTACGGATGCCCACTCTCGACAGCTACAACGACATCAGCCTGGTGCGACCCTCCGCCGCAACAGTGAGTGCAACCCGACTAGGAAGCCGGAGCAAGAAATCAGATTCCCGTCAGCAAATGGAGACGATCATGTCGACAGGCAGCATTCATCGGTTCGGATTCTCGATGTTGATTCTCACAGCCCATCTTCTTGCAGGATGCTCCGCCGAATCAAAAGGGCCGTCGGGCGACGGTTCCCAAGGGGCGGAAACCGCCCCAACAATGAACGTCGTGGCCGGCTGTGCAACCTGCATATTTGATATGCCGGGGGTCACAGGCTGCAAGCTCGCGGTCAAGATCGATGGCGCCCCATATCTCGTGACCGGCGCCGAAATGGACGATCTCGGTGACGCCCATGCCTCGGATGGGCTGTGCAACACGGCGAGGGATGCGGTGGTCGAAGGAAAAATCGAGGGTGATCGATTTGTCGCAACCCATTTCACGCTGACATCGCAATAACGGTGATGCGGCTATGCAGGCAGGCTCGAGTGCGTGGCGAGTCTACGCCGGGTTAGGGAGCGGAGTATCGGCAAATTCAATACTCCAAAGGATAGGAGAATGTGGCAATAGGGGACTGGCTCCGAGCCAAACGACCATTTCGCTACCGAAAACAGCCTGTCCCTTTTTGCCAACCCCTGATAGGTGTCCCTTGGATGCCAGAGCAGTGCGGGTCCATGACTTACCCTGGGGAACTCCGACATGGAAGATAATCAGATCTTCAGGTGGATACTGATTCTCGGATTCGCCGTCGTCCTCCCGGTCGGCCTCTACCATCGATTGAAGGCCCATGCCTTGAAGGACAAACTGGACCGTCGTCAGGAGGGCATCTTCATCCTCCTCACACTACGACCCGTCGGGCTCTTGGGGATGTCGGGCATGTTGGCCTTTGTGATCGATCCCGCCTGGATGGCTTGGTCGTCGGTCGGATTGCCGAGCTGGCTCCGCTGGATCGGCGTCCCCCTCGGCGTGATGGCCGCCACGCTGCTGATCGTCACGTTCCGATTTATCGGGACCAACATCACCGACAC
>JAPULF010000420.1 GCA_027295245.1 Planctomycetota bacterium | reverse complement strand
TATTGAAGTGCTCATACATCCCGAGTCGATCATCCATTCGATGGTCGCCTTCCACGATGGATCGGTGGTCGCCCAAATGGGAAGTCCGGATATGCGCACGCCGATTCAATACGCCCTGACTTATCCGCGTCGGATGGCGGGGCGCGGCGAACGAATCGATTTTTCGAAGCTGGAGAAGATGCACTTCGAACCGCCGGACGCGGAACGCTTTCCCGCGCTGCGGCTCGGATACCAGGTCGCCCTCAAGGGCGGCACGTCGGGGGCCGCCCTGAACGCCGCCAACGAAGCGGCGGTGGACGCCTTCCGGCAGGGCCGGATCGGCTTCCTCGACATCGTGCCGATGGTCGAGGACATTCTCGATCGACATACGTTTGAAGAAAACCCCACACTCGAAACACTCATGGCGGTTGACACTTGGGCCAGGAACGAGGTTTCCCAATGCTGCTCGGTATGATGAATGACATGCACTCCGTCATCGCGCCGCTGGCGATTATCGGCATCCTGAAGGCCGTTTGGCCGTACATACTCCTGGCGTTCGGCTTTTCGCTCGTGATCTTCGTCCACGAGCTGGGACACTTCATGGCCGCCAAGTGGGCCGGCGTCCGGGTCGAACGCTTCGCCATCGGTTTCGGCAAGGAACTGGTCGGATTCACCCGAGGCGAGACGCGGTATTCGCTCAACTTCCTGCCGCTGGGCGGGTACGTGAAGATGCTGGGTCAGGAGGACTTCGTCGTCGACAAGTCCGGCGAACTGAAGGTCAAGGAGGATCCGACCAGCTTCACGAGTAAATCCATCGGCAAGCGGATGGTCATCGTGACCGCCGGGGTCGTGATGAACCTGCTCTTCGCGGCCCTGGCCCTGACGATCGTGGCCATGGTGGGCAAGTTCGAGCCTCCGTCCGTTGTCGGGAAGGTTCTTCCGGATTCGCCCGCTGGACGCGCCGGACTGCAGACCGGCGACCGTATCGTGGCCATCAACGACAAATCCGTCGAGTCATTCATCGGCATCAAGGCAAGGGTCACTCTGTCGGACACGGACGAAGTTCTGGTTCTCGACGTAATCCGCGACGGCAAGCTCGTCATTCCCCGACCGGAGATCAAACCGGAATTCAAGGAAGAGGCCAAGGAACGCCAGTTAGGCTTCACTCAAGGAATGAGTCTCCGCGTGGCGCGGCCTTCCCTGTTCTTGAACGACGAATTGCTCCCCGACGAGCTGCAGGCGAACGACAAGTTCGCCTACCTGGTGGTCGATGGCGACGCGGTGGAATTCAGAGGGCTCGGTCCACTTCAACGCGCGGTCAGCGACGCCCGCGGCGAGCCCGTGGACGTCATCGTGCGCCGGCCCGAGGATCCCAAGTCCATCACGCTCGAGCAGCAATTGGGGGCGGACGACGACGTCAAGTCGGTCGAGCAGCGAGTGCAATTGCGTGCGACGTGGAGCACGGTGCCGAGCATCGCGGGCGACCGCTCGACTCAGTCCCTCCTGGGACTGGTGCCTCGGCTGACAGCCCTTGTGGTGACACTCGAGAAATCCATGGCCGTGGCGGGCGTTCAGATGGGAGACGTTATCCGGAAGGTCGGCGGACAGTCGCACCCGACGCACAGTCAATATAAGGCGATCATCGAAAAGAACCGCGATCAACAGGTCAAGCTGGAGGTTTGCCGCCCCGGCAAGTCCGCGAGCGGCCTGAGCGCCCGGATTGTTCGATTCTGCATCCAACACCGGGAGGCGCTGATCTCGGCCGCGCGATTGGGTGTGGATGCGGCGATCGAACGGACGACGAGCCTTCTTGCGGAATCGGTTGTTCCGGAGGCCGATCGCGACACATTGCTGGGCAAGTTGCGAGAGTGTGGCGACGTAGCGGCGTTGCGGAAGTGGTTCGACAATGTCGACGTCCATGAACTGACGGTCGTACCGAAGTCGCCGTTCACACTGATTCGGAAGACTCCGCCGCCGACGCTCGATGCAGAACTGGTTTCGATCGACGAGGAACACCTGGTCGTGGCCGCGGTCCTGGACCGCATCGGCGACCGGACGAGCCCGGCCAAGGAATCCGGCATTCCCGCAGGCGCGGTGATTTTGTCGGCGGACGGCAAACCGGTCCGAAAGTGGTACGAACTCAGCGAGGTCTTCCGGCGGAACACCGGAAAGCAGATTCCCTTGACCTATCGCATCGGCGACGCGGTCGAGACCACGACGCTTGCAGTGCCCAACAGCCTCGTTGCA
Source organism: Planctomycetota bacterium (assembly GCA_027295245.1). Taxonomy (GTDB): domain Bacteria; phylum Planctomycetota; class Phycisphaerae; order UBA1845; family UTPLA1; genus JAPULF01. The sequence goes on along the minus strand of JAPULF010000420.1, from coordinate 425 downwards.
TCGCTCGACATACCGGTCGGAGCGAGGATATTCAAGATTGGCGATGCGTCTTCGTTGACCCTCAAGACCGATGCCGGCGAGTCCAAGAAGGTCAGCCTGCCGGATTGGCGGGCGGTGGCCGGCCTGCTTCGGGAGTCGATCGGCAAGACCGTCGAAGTCGAGTACGTCACGCCCGATGGACGCCGCGAAACCGGACAATACCAGGTGACCCCCGCCGGCGCCGACCCTTGGCTGCTCCGCATCCATTACGTTCCGGGGTTCTACTGCTATCCGCTGATGGAAAAGAAGCCCGTACACAACCCCATCACGGCCCTGGGGGTCGGCTTCAGCCGAGCGTACGAGTGGACCATGGTCACGGTCCTGACGCTCAAGCACTTGATCTTCACTCGCCAGGTCAGCACGGAAAAGATCAGCGGACCGGTGGG
>JAPULF010000042.1 GCA_027295245.1 Planctomycetota bacterium | reverse complement strand
AACCTCGCCATCAAGGCCTACGTGCTGCGGCGGTTCTACGAATCGCCCGCCGTCAACGGCCACCTCAACGAACGGGTCGCAATCCAGCGTCTCGCCCGGGCGTGCTTCGTTGCCGGCCGGGCCGCCTTCCGCGAAGGCCGTTTCCGCCAGGCTGAGGAATTGTGCCGGGCCAGCCGCTCGTTCGGCGCCCCCTAGATCCGCACGCTTCCCCTCGGCTGGGCTTCCGGGGCCCTGGGGTGTTTCTTCGGCAAGAACGGCTCGTCAACCGACGCCCCCGCCACAACGCGCGAAGCCATCTCTACCTGAGCGATTTGAAAAGGCCCGCATGGCGGACCCTACGGCTTGGACTCGACGGCGGCCGTCACAACCGCTTTCAAGGTCGGGCCATGGACCTGGTCCAGGGTCTGCACCCAGAAGCTCACCTGGCCCGTGCCCTTGGCGGTCTTGACTTCGGGATACAGGCCCAGGTGCTCGATCATGGTCGGTGTGAATCTGCCCGCGGGCGTTCGCAATATGACGCGCAGGCCGTAGCGGTTGTTCGTAACGATCATGCCAATGCTTGCGCCGTTCGCATTCTGGAGCGAGACCGTTATCTTGCGCGACCAGTCGGCCTTCATGGTGGGGGCAATGCGATTCAACTTTCCGATCAACTCCATCAACACGATCGGCTTCCATTCCTTCGACTCTCGGCCTCGGATGGATTTCTGGGACAGGTGCCAGGCGCGGCCGTCGACCTTCCACGGGGTCGCCATCGCGGTGTCGCCGGCCAGGCGGCTCAGATGTTGCACGTGAGATTTCAGGGCGGTCGAGACGAAGGTTCGGAACGCCGACGTGGAGACTTCCTTCTTGTCGTATACCTGCACGCGGACGTCGTCCATTTCGCCGGCCCTGCGGACACGGACCCGCGGCTCCGATCCGTAGGCCGGGATGTCCTCGCGTTCGTCCAGCGTCTTCAGTTTCAATCGTTTCTTCAGTGCCGGGCCGGTGAAGGTCGATCGCGGCACGCGAAAGGAAAAATCCAGCAGCCAACGGGCCCCGGTGCGGGCGTGAAAGAACCACGGGGCGGAACTCTGCGAAAGGCCGTCGGGGGCCCTGGCATTGATTTCGACGCGAGCCCGATCATTCCAGACCGTGGGCAGCAACTTTTTCCCGCCTTGCTTCTCGATCAGATCGACGACGAATGCCAGGGCCCGGCCCTCCCATTCGATCTTCTGCCCATCGCGGCTGACGCGGTCGCCGGTGTGCCACTTTCGACCGTTTCGCTCCCAGGGCATTCGGACGCCGGATTCGATTTCGGGGGCCGCAAGCTTTTCCTCTCGGGCCGCTTTGGCGGCGGCGGCCTTGGCATCGAAACGCTCTCGTTGCACGCGCGGGCCGGTTTTCAGCACGGCGGCCAAGAGACGGCCGGTGTGAGACTCGGGTACTTTTGCGACGTCTTCGGGGGCGCCGGCCGCGACGATGCGTCCGCCGTCCCGGCCCGCCTCCGGCCCGAGATCGACAATCCAGTCGGCCGTCTTGATGACATCCAGGTTGTGCTCGATGCAAAGAACGGTGTTGCCCAAGTCGACGAGCCGGTGCAGGACGTCGAGCAGATTTCGCAAGTCTTCAAAGTGCAGTCCGGTGGTCGGCTCATCGAGGATGTAGAGCGTCTTGCCGGTGTTGGGGCGTCCCAGTTCGGCGGCAAGCTTGACGCGCTGGGCCTCGCCGCCGCTGAGGGTCGGGGCGGCCTGGCCCAATTGCAGGTAGCCGAGACCGACGTCTTCGATCGTCTTCAGCATCCGGCGGACCTTGGGCACGTTGGCAAAGTGTTCGACGGCCTCGGACGCGGGCATGGCCAGCACGTCGGCGATGCTCTTCGATTTGTAACGCACCTGCAGCGTCTCGCGGTTGTAACGCGACCCGCCGCACGACTCGCAGGGCACCCATACGTCGGGCAGGAAGTGCATCTCGTGACAGACCTGCCCAAGCCCGTTGCAGTCGTCGCAGCGGCCGCCGGCACGGTTGAAGCTGAATCGGTTGGCGGTGTAGCCGCGAATCTTGCTGTCGGACAGCTTGGCGAACAGCTCGCGTATGACGTCGAACACCCCGGTGTAGGTAGCGGCGTTGGAACTGGGGGAGTTGCCGATGGGCTGTTGGTCCACGCTGATAACCTTGTCGATGTGATCGGCCCCGCGAATCTCCTGATGGGCGCCCGGCGTCAGTCGGGCCCGATGAATGCGGGCGGCCAAGGCCGGATACAGCACCTCGGAGACCAACGAAGACTTGCCCGATCCGGACACGCCCGTGACGCAGTTGAATCGTCCGATCGGAAAGGACACGTCGATCGAGTCGAGGTTGTTGTGTCGGGCCCCCATGACGGTCAATGCGGGCGGCGATGCGTCGTCGTCGGCGCCGTTCGGCCATTGGACGGGCCGCCTGTTTGTGGGCACGCCGATCGACGCTTTTCCGGCGAGGTATCGACCTGTCAGCGAACGTCGCTGTCGGCGGATGCCGCGCGGCGAACCGGCACCGACGACGTGTCCGCCGTGAGCCCCCGCCCCCGGGCCGAAGTCGATCACGTGATCCGAAGACTCAATCACCTCCCGATCGTGCTCGACGAGCAACAGTGTGTTGCCCAGATCGCGCAGCTTGTGCAAGGCGGCGATCAATCGCTTGTTGTCGCGCGGGTGGAGACCGATGGTCGGCTCGTCGAGCACGTAGAGTACACCGGTGAGACCGCTGCCGATCTGCGAGGCCAGCCGTATCCGCTGGGATTCGCCTCCGCTGAGGGTCGGCGCCTGGCGATCCAGCGAGAGATAGTCCAGCCCGACATCGACCAGAAACTGAAGCCGCGACTTGATTTCGTGCAGCAGCTCGCCCGCAACCCGCGTGCGGCGCTTGTCCAGCCTCAACTCGCGGAAGAATGCGGCCGAGTCTCGCAAGAGCATCGCACAGACCTGAACGATGGACCGGTCGCCCACCCGCACGGCCGTCGCCTCGGGTCGAATCCGCCCGCCGGAACACCGCGTACACGGAACGTCGGTCACGAGATGTTCCAGTTTCGTTCGATATCGCCACGACATCTTCGTGGCCTCGTCGATGGTCGGGAAAAACCCTTTCCATTGAAACCGGAGCCCGATCGCCGCCTTGCCCTTGGCTTCGACCCAACGATCACCCAGTCCGAACAACAGCACGTGTCGCTGTGCGTCGGTGAGGGTATTCAGCGGTGCTTTCGGTTTGAAACCGATTGCGTTGGCCAGGGCCTCGAGCATTGCTCGGAGCATCGGTTGCTTTTCGACATTCTCCCAGCCGGCAATTGCCCCGCCGAGAATTGACAGGTGCGGCTGGATCACGACGGATTCGACGCCGGTGCCTCGCTGCACGCCCAGACCCTCGCAGTGTTTGCACCATCCCATGCGGGCGTTGAAGCTGAAGTGGTGGGGCGTCAGTTCGTCGTAACTGGTTTGGCAGGAATCGCAGGAAAAGTGCTGCGAAAACCGTTTTGCGGCGCCGCTGTCCGAATCGACGGCAACCATGACGCCATCACCGACCGCCAGACACTGCTCGACGGAGTCGCCGATCCGCCGGACTGCCGCGGAACGAACCGCTACGCGATCGACGACGAGTTCCACGTCATGTCGGCGACGGGCATCGATGCTCAGCTCTTGCGACAACTCGCAAACATTGCCGTCGATTCGAATTCGGGTGTAGCCGTTGGCCCGACAGCGGGCGAACAGGGCGTCCCACGACTCGCCGGGACCTCGCTCGATCGGGGCGCACAACAGCAACTTTGTTCCGTCGGGCATCGATGCGATGCTGTCGGCAATCTCCTCGCTGCTTTGGGTTCCGATCGGGATGTCGCACCTGGGACAATACGGTTGCCCGACGCGGGCCCACAATACCCGCATGTAGTCGTAGATTTCCGTCACGGTTCCCACGGTGGAGCGCGGACTCTTGGTGGCGGCCTTTTGCTCGATCGCAACGGCGGGGCTCAAGCCGTAGACGTGGTCGACCTTCGGCTTTTGCAGTTGCCCCAAGAACTGCCGGGCATAGGCGGAAAGAGACTCGACGTAGCGCCGTTGGCCTTCCGTATAGACGGTGTCGATGGCCAGGCTGGATTTTCCGCTTCCGGAGACGCCCGAACACACGGTCATCGCGCCGCGCGGGATCCGCACGGTTATGTCCTTGAGATTGTGCTCGCGAGCGCCCACAACATGGATTGCGTCGTCCGTCCTGCGAACGGTTTTTTTTCGTTTGCCTCCGAGCTTTTGCTTCGATCGGCTCGGCGATTGTCGTCGCGGCGTCAGAACATCTCGAAGCACGCGGCCGGTGTGCGACTTCCGGCACTCGGAAACGGCCTCGGGCGTTCCGGCCACGACCACGCGGCCGCCGCCGTCTCCGCCCTCCGGACCCAGATCGACGACCCAGTCCGCCGTCTTGATGACATCGAGGTTGTGTTCGATGCAGATGACGCTATTGCCGGCATCCACGAAGCCGTGTAGTACGGCCAGCAGTCTTCGAATGTCGTCAAAGTGAAGCCCGGTGGTGGGCTCGTCCAACAGGTACAGCGTTCCACCGGTCGAGCGCTTGACCAATTCGCGTGCCAGCTTGATTCGCTGGGCTTCGCCGCCGGACAGCGTCGTGCTGGACTGGCCCAGTTTGAGGTAGTCCAGGCCGACGTCGTGAAGCGTCGACAACATCGCGCGAATCTTCGGAATGGCGTCGAAGTGCTCCAGGGCTTCCTGCACGTCCATGTTCAGCACGTCCGCGATGCTCTTGCCCTTGTAGAGGACCTGGACCGTCTCGTGATTGAAGCGTCGCCCCTCGCACAGGGGACACTCCACCCACACGTCCGCCAGAAAGTCCATCTCGATCCGATTTGACCCGTTGCCCTCGCAGGCCTCGCATCGTCCGCCGCCGCCCTTTCCGGTGGGCACATTGAAACTGAATCGCCCCGGGGCGTAGCCGCGAACCTGGCTGTCGGGCAGCTTGGCGAAAAGCCCCCTGATCTCGTCGAACAGCTTGATGTAGGTCGCGGGATTGCTGCGAGGCGTTCGGCCGATCGGGGACTGATCGATGTCGATGATCTTGTCGAGGCGGTCGGTGCCTAGAATCGCGTCGTGGTCTCCGGGTCGGACCTTTTCCGCGCCGTTCAACGTGGCGGTCAGTTGCTCTCGAACGATGTCGTTGACCAACGAACTCTTGCCCGAGCCGCTCACGCCGGTTACGCAAACGAATCGACCCAGGGGAATCTCGACGTCGATGTTCTTGAGGTTGTTGTGTCGGGCCCCGCGTACGATCAGCCAGCCGTGTTCGTGCGGCGCGGCAGTCGGCAATCGGCGATCGGTTTTTTTGCGGGCCGCGGTTGCTTGCCGGCCCGCTTTTCGCTTCTTGAGCGCGGTCGTGCCGGTCATGACGACGACTCGGACTTACGGGGCAGGACGGGGCGACGCTTCGGAATGTCGATCGCGGAACGTCCCGACAGATACCGCCCCGTGATCGAGGACTTTTCGGCGACGATTTCCTCGAAACTGCCGGCGGCCACGACGCGCCCGCCACGAACACCGGGGCCCGGGCCGAAGTCCACGAGGTAATCCGCCGCGCGCATGGTGGCCTCGTCATGTTCGACCACGACAACGGTGTTGCCCAAGTCGCGGAGTTTTATCAGGCTTTTCAGCAGGCTTTGATTGTCTCGGGCGTGCAGACCGATGCTCGGCTCGTCGAGGATGTACAGCACGCCGGCCAGGCCGGATCCGATTTGGCCCGCCAGCCTGATTCGTTGCGACTCGCCGCCGCTCAGCGTCGGTGCGGGTCGATTCAACGCCATATAGTGCAAGCCGACGTCGAGCAGGAATTGCAAACGGGTTCGCACTTCCTTCAGCACTTCGTCGGCAATCAAGTGTTGCACCGGCGTCAGTTCGATTCGGTCCACTACGTCAAGCACTTCGGTCACGCTCAACGAACAAAGCTCGTGAATGGCCGGCCCGGCCCGCTTGCCCGACGTCGGCAATCGAATCGCGGCGGCCTGGGGCGTGAGCCGCGAGCCCTTGCAGTTTGTGCAGGGTCCCTTGCGCATGAACTTTTCGTAAAACCGCCGGACGAATGACGACGTGGCCTTGCGGTACTTTTCGCGCAGCTCGCCGACGATCCCGTCGAACGTACCGCCGTGTCGCCACATTCCGCCCGACCATTTCCAGGCAAACGCGATATGCCGATCGCCGGTGCCGTACAGAATCGTGTGCCGTTCGGCTTTTGAAAGCGCATTCCACTTCCGACTCAAGTCGATTCCGACGGCCTGAGCCACGCCTTCATATATGTGTCGACGCCATCGCCCGATCCTGGTCCGCATGGGGGCGATGCAAGGCGACCAGAAATTCAGCGACGGGTCGGGCACCATCAGGTCGGGGTCGAAGTCGGTCAATTCGCCCAAGCCGTCACAGGTCGGACACATCCCTGCCGGGGAATTGAACGACAGCATTTGCGGTGTCGGAGGCTCGAACGACAGGCTGCACCGCGTACACGCATAATGCGAGGAGAACACGCGATCTTCCGAACCGCCGGATCGTGTGTTCTTTCGACGCCCGGCATTCGGGGCAACCGGCGTTTCTCGATCACCCGCAGGCGTGACGACAACGGTTCCGTTTCCGACGCGGAGTCCGTTTTCTACCGCTTCGGCGAGCCGCGAACGGGACTGGGGGTCGATCGCGATTCGATCGATCACGACCTCGATGTCGTGCCGCTGGTTCCTGGCGAGGGCGAGATCGTTGTGCAGGTCGACCAACGTTCCATCCACGCGGGCGCGTACGTAGCCGTCGCGAACGAGATCGTCGAACAGGTCGCGAAACTCACCTTTCTGGCCGCGGGCCACCGGGGCCAGAATCAGGACCTGCGGCCTCGCCTTCGAGTCTCCGGCGAATGTCGAGAGCACGCCGCCGACGATCTGATCGCGCGACTGCGCGGTGATCGCCCGGTTGCAGGCGGTGCAGTGCTGGGTGCCGATACGGGCAAAGAGCACCCGCAGATAGTCATAGATGGCGGTGACGGTGCCGACCGTGGAGCGGGGATTCCAACCGGTTGCTTTTTGTTGGATCGAAACCGCGGGTGATAGTCCGGTGATCTGGTCGCAATCGGGCTTTGGCATCTGGCCCATGAACTGCCTGGCGTACGAAGACAGGGACTCGATGTATCGCCGTTGTCCTTCGGCGTACAAGGTGTCAAACGCCAGCGAACTCTTTCCGCTGCCCGACACACCGGTGAAGACAATCAGTGCATTTCGCGGCAACGAGACGGTCACGGAGCGCAGATTGTGCTCTCGAGCGTTGCGGACTTCGATCGTCTTGGGTTCCATCGTTTGCGTGACGGTAACGACCGGCGGCGATTGGCGCGACCCACGACGAGGCTCGTGCAAACGAGCCTTGCGGTCGCCGCATTATCGCGCGGCGGCCTCGGGTGTCGCCTTTCGCGGCTTGCGGGCCGCGCCTCCACCGTTCGACGACGAGCCGTTGCCGGATGTACGGCGCTTCTTCTTCGCACCGTTTGGTCGTATGACCTTATAGGCGGCCTGTGTCTCGGAGTAGTCTACGGTCTTGACGTTGCTGAGCCCCGCTTCCCGGGCCGCGGTAATGACGTTGGCCTTGGTGACCGTTCGCACGGTTTTGGGCAGCACGACCCAGATTGCGCCGCCCGGAGCGAGGGAGTCGCTGAGGTCGCCGATCTGCCGAAGCTCCGCGGCGCGCTCGACGCCGAGCATGACGAGGTCGCACCGATCCGGCGCTGAAGAGACGATGGTGGCTTTCTTGTCCCGAATCGAACTGACGAGTTCGCCGTCGTCCAGGTTCATCACGCGGACGGTGTGCCCCGACTTGACGCCCAGCTTTTCGGCGAGGCTTTCGGGGTTCAGAATCGAATCGATCCACCGAGTCGCCGTTTTCTCGTCGAGCTGGATCTTGACATTCGTTCCGTGAAAATCGAAACCGATCTCGTCCGCTTCGCGTTTCGGCTTGCGAATCTCGGCAAGGCGAAAGCGGAACTTGGTCGGACCCGAAAAATCGATGTAGCCGCCGTCCATGCGGACTTTTCCATCGTATCGTTCTCGTCCTACTCTCAATGTACAGGCTGATTCCATTGCCATCGTTAGTCCCTTATCCCTCGAGACGCGTTTTAATTGGTCAACCTTTCGACGAACCAATTGATTCCGATCAGGGTCGATCCACTCGAACGGAACTCGTTCTCGGTGAACCTTGCCGCGCGATGATGTCATACGCGCGGCTCAGATTCGAGCTTTGGTCCCGCATTCCCTTGCAATACGGTGTCGCTGCCCGCGCCGATCCTATCGGATCCATTTGCCGAGCGGCGATTATAGCCGGTCTCGGGGAAGTGCGAAAGGCGGTTATTCTTCCGTGTTTCCGCGTAAATTCGCGATAGTCGAGAAATCTTCGAGAGTGCTGGTATCGCCCTCCACGCGACCTTTGGTAGCCAATTCTCGAAGCAGGCGACGCATGATTTTTCCGCTTCGAGTCTTTGGCAACGCATCGGAGAATCGAATGTCTTTTGGGCGTGCAATCGCGCTCAACTGCTTTGCGACGTGTTTTTTCAGTACATCGATGATTCCCGGGTCGGGCGTTTCGCCGCCTCTCAGCGTCACGAATGCGGCGATCGCCTCACCTGTGATTTCATCGGGAAAACCCACAACGGCCGCCTCGGCGACCTTGGGGTGCGAGACCAGCGCCGATTCGACCTCGGCCGTTCCGAGCCGGTGGCCCGATACCTTGATGACATCGTCGACGCGTCCGGTGAGCCAGAAATACCCGTCTTGGTCGCATCGGGCCCCGTCGCCCGTGAAATACACGCCTTCGATCTCCGACCAATATTCCTTGTGAAAACGTTTCTCGTCGCCGTAGATGCCGCGTAACATTCCAGGCCAGGGACGCCGAATGACGAGAAGCCCGTTTTCGTTCGGCCCCATTTCCGAACCGTCCTTGTCCACAACTGCCGCGTCGATGCCGAAGAAAGGCCTGGTCGCGGATCCGGGCTTCGTATCGGTGATTCCCGGGAGCGGTGAAATCAGGATGCCACCGGTTTCCGTTTGCCACCAGGTGTCCACGATCGGGCAGCGGCGGCCGCCGATGATCTCGTGGTACCATTTCCATGCCGCGGGGTTGATCGGCTCTCCGACGGTACCGAGCAGTTTCAATTTGGATAGATCGTGTTTTTCCGGGTAGGCCGCCCCCTGACGCATGAATGCCCGAATCGCGGTCGGCGCGGTATAGAACTTCGTGACGGCATGTCGGTCGCAGATCGCCCAGAATCGATCCCAGTCCGGATGGTTGGGGGCGCCTTCGTACATCAGCGTCGTCACGCCGTTTTGCAGCGGGCCGTACACAATGTAGCTGTGTCCGGTGATCCATCCGATGTCGGCCGTACACCAGTAGGTGTCGTCGGGCTTGAGGTCGAAGATGAGTTTCGACGTATACGCGGTGTGAATCATGTAGCCTGCGGTGGTGTGGAGGATTCCCTTCGGCTTGCCGGTGCTGCCGCTGGTATACAAGAGGAACAGCATGTGCTCGCTGTCGAGTTGTTCGGGCTCGCAGGTATCGGAGGCCCCCTTGACCTGGTCGTGCCACCAGACGTCGCGGCCGGCAACCATGGGAACGTCGTTTTCGCATCGCCGCAGTACGACGACCGTTTTTACGAGGTCGGTCATTCCGCAGGCTTCGTCGACGTTGGCCTTGAGCGGCACGATGCCGCCGCGCCGGAAACCACCGTCGGCCGTGATGATCACGCGGGACCGGGCGTCCTCCAGGCGGTCCACGATCGCCTGGGCGCTGAATCCGCCGAATATCACCGAGTGCGGTGCGCCGATTCGGGCGCAGGCCAGCATGGCGATCGCAAGTTCGGGAACCATGGGGAGATAGATCGTGACCCTGTCGCCCTTCTCGACCCCCAACTTCTTGAGGGTGTTGGCGAATACACACACTTCTTGAAGCAACTGGCGGTAGCTCAGCCGCTTGATCTCTTTGGGGTTTCCGGCGGCGTCGCACGGCTCGCCCTCCCAAAGGATCGCGGTGGAATCGCCTCGCCCGCGCTCAATCTGGAGATCGAGACAGTTGTAACTCGCGTTGGTGGTTCCTCCGACAAACCACTTCGCAAACGGCCGGTTCCACTCCAGCACGCGGTCCCATTTCCGAAAAAAGTGAAAGTCGGCCGCGATCTCGCCCCAGAATCCTTCGGGGTCCTTGATCGAACGCTGGTGCTGCCGCTCGTACTCCTCCTGTGACTTGATATGGGCGTCGGCCACGAAAGCAGCCGGGGGGGGGTATCGTTCCGATTCCGACGCCGCCGACTGGATGCCTGCCCCGTCTGTCATGCCGATTTACTCCGAATCGATTGTTTGCGTGTGTGCCGGACGAGGGACGGAGTCCGGCCTGTGATTTACCGCGTCGGCATGATATCGGCGCGACACGGGCCCCGTCAATTTGTGATCGCGACCCTCCGGACTGACGGGAGGCGGCGTTCGGGGCACAAGGATGTTTCATGCGTATTACAAACGTGTCGACGCGGCATTCGCGTGCGACCGAGGATCTCTATTCGTTGTGGCCTCGCCCGTCGTCATGCGGTACCATTCGCGACGATGATCGAATCGGAATCGACCGCCGATTATTATAAGTTCTGCGCCGGCGAGGAGCATATCAAGATCTCGAACGCCATCTGCCGCGGCCGGCGGCGTTCGAGTTTCCCGAAGTGCCCCAACTGTCAATTCAACCCCGACGCGGGCACCGGCGAACGGGTCTCGATCTCGGTCGATAGAGCAAAGCCGGTTTCGGGCGTCGAAGCCCTGTTCGACGAGTTCGACATCTGCGGCACCGTGCCGGCCCCGCTGACCCAAGAATCCGCCTGGCGAATCGGCCATGCCGCGGCCCAATACCTACGCTCCAAGCTGCGAGGCTACGAGCGGGCCGACCCGGCCTGTCGCGCGATCGTCATCGGGCGCGACACGCGGCCCCACGGCACCGAGCTGCAGCGCGGCCTTTCCGACGGCATCCGAGCCACCGGCACCAACGTCTTGAATCTCGGCATGATCGACACGCCGCAGCTTTACTTCGCCGTGAATCACCTCGGCGCATGCGGGGGCATTCAGACCACCGGCGGTCGCCGCCCGATCGAATTCAACGGTTTTGAGATCTGCGGCGCGAAGGGCGTTCCCCTGGGACAGGACACCGGGATGAACGGCATCCGCGAAATCGCCTGTCGCGTTCCGCGACATGAGACCGGCACGACCGCCGGCTACGCCGAGTCCGATGTGACCAAGGCGTATCGCGAGTATGTGCTCGGGTTCTTGCGCGGACGGGAACCACGGGGACGGGCGCTCAGGGTCGCAGTTGATGCCTCCAACGGCTCGGCCGGACGTTGGATGCCGATCGTCTTCAAGAACGTCAAGCGGTTGACCATCGTCCCGCTGAATTTCAAGCACGACGGCCGCTTTGAACACGTTCCCGATCCGCTGGATCCGGCGAATCTCAAGGGTCTTCGCAAGATGCTCAAGGCCCATCGGGCGTCGTTGGGTGTGTGCTTTGACGGCGATGCCGCTCGGTGCGTGTTCCTGGACGATCGCGGCTTGATGGTCCGTCCGGACATTATCACGGCCCTGCTGGCCCGGGCATTTCTCGAACGCGAGGGCGGGGCGTCGATCGTGTACGACCATCGATCGAGCCGGGTCGTGGCCGAGGAGATCCAACGGGTCGGCGGCGTTCCGATCCGAGAGCGGGTGGGGGCCGCGTTTATGAAGAAATCGATGGCCGACGCCAATGCCGTCTTCGGCGGCGGGCTGTGCGGCCGGTACTATTTCCGCGACAACTTTTTTTGCGAATCCGGATTTCTGGCGTTGGTCCATTTGATCAACATCCTGACGGATACCGGCAAGACGCTCAGCGAACTGGCCCGCCCTTTGCAGAGATTTCGCCCCTCCGGCGAGATCAGCTTCCGGAGTCCCGACCGAGAGGCGTCGCTTCGAAAGATCCGGGACCGATTCACCGATGCCGAAATCGACGAACTCGACGGCGTCACGGTGCGCTACCCCGACTGGTGGTTCAACGTTCGCAAGAGTTCCGGCGACCCCGTCTTGCGGCTGAACGTGGAGGCCCGTACGCGGAAGATGGTCGATCGCCGTGTCCTGGAGGTGGCTCCCCTGCTGGGCGAGCGCTTCGGGCGTCGGATCTGAATTCAGCCTGAGCATTGAATCGGGGGCGTGGAGCCGACTTGGCCGGCGGGGCGATTCCGTGATATCATGTCACGTCATCGCTTTTTTCGAGGCCGATGGGGCGGGCCAACCGCGCGGTTTGAACCAAGCACTTCAGGCAAGATATTTTGGGAAAGGAAACGACCATGACCGAGCAATCGTCAACGGCCGCCGAATGTACCCAGATGGGCGCACTCGACGACGCCCACAAGAATTTTGAACCGTTCGTCGGTACTTTTCGAGCCGAGGTGAAGATGTGGATGGGGCCCGGTGAGCCGTTCATCTCCACCGGAGCCATGACCAACACGTCCGACCTGGGCGGGCGATTCCTCCGGCAGGAGTACAAAGGCGACAAGAACGACGGGCCCTTTCCTGACTTCGAGGGACGCGGCTTCTGGGGCTACAACACCGTCACCAAGAAGTACGAAGGCTTCTGGATCGACACCGCCTCGACCTTCATGCAACATGAGACCGGCGACCTGGACGCGTCCGGCAAGGCCTGGACGATGGTCGGTGAATGCACCAACCCGCAGACCGGCCAACCCATGCAAAAACGCTCCGTCATCACGCTCCAGGACAACGATCATCACAGCATGGCGATGTACTTCCCGGGCCCGGACGGCCAAGAGGTAAAGGGCATGGAGATCAACTACACGCGGGCGTCTTGACCGTCGACCCAAGAAAGATCATTACTTTTTTCGTCGCGGGCGGCGTCGGCCGTTGAGAATATCTATCTTGACGATATGCACGCGTGTGATGTGTCGCATTCGCTCGACGATCCCGTCGTCGAAGACCGCCGGTTAGCACTTCGTCCGTCCGATCCCCGCCCTGTGAACGCTGCGAATGCCAGCACGTGAGATTTCGCTTGCGCGAACGATGGGTCCTTCGGAGGTAATGCGCGATGAACAAAACGCTGACACGCAGAGAAGTCCTGACCGTGGTTCCCGGGGCCTGCACCGCCGCAGCGCTCTTCGGACTCAATCTGTCGGAAGCGCGTGGGTCCCCGGCCCCCGAAGGGGCGACGAACATAGTCAAGGGTGAACTCTCGCCCGGCTTTCCGCGGCAGGATATCGAGTCGGTTGAGTCGGTCGTGGGGGCTTCTCACTTCAACTTCGACCGCGTCAAGGAGCTGATCACCAAGCGTCCTGCGCTGGCGAAGGCCTCGTGGGACTGGGGGTTCGGTGATTGGGAAAGCGCCCTCGGCGCCGCTTCGCACGTAGGCCGCCGCGACATCGCAACCTTGCTGATCGAACACGGGGCCCGGCCCAACCTGTTCACGTTCGCCATGTTCGGCCATCTGGAAGCCGTCAAGAGTGCGGTCGAAGCCGTGCCGGGCATCCAACGCATCCACGGTCCGCACGGCATCACGCTTCTGCAACACGCCCTGAACGGCGGCAGTCAAAGTCGCAACTCGCCGGAAGCACGAAAACACGCCAACAAGGTGGCGAAGTATCTCGAGTCGCTGGGCGACGCAGATAATACGACGCTCAGCCTCGGCATTTCGGACGAACAGAAGTCAGCCTATCTCGGTCGATATACGTTCGGTCGCGGCGAGGACGAGGTATTCAACGTGCTTCTCAACCGTCGGGGCGCCCTGTCAATCAAACGCGGCGACGGTGTTTTGCGGGTTCTACATAGAATCGAACCCGACGTCTTCGCCCCCCAAGGTTCGCCGGCGGCCCGGATTCGGTTTCAGTTGGCGGACGGTCGCGCGACTTCGCTCACCATCCACGACCCGATTCCACTCGTGAAAGCGATGCGTGCGGCGGGCTAACGAGAGTAAGTAGTATTCCGAATGCTCGTTCACCTTGGAGCATCGCCGTACCGACCCGTTCCAATTCGTCGTCGTTGCCCGCCTTCGCCACTCCGCGTACCATGCGGTCTTCGGTGCATTGACACCGCAATCCTGATGACAACCCAATGGAGGCATCGGCACCATGGCGGGCGAAAAGATCACATTCGGCAGCGACGGGTCCCTTAACGTCCCCCACAACCCCATCGTCCCGTTCATCGAGGGCGACGGAACCGGCCCCGACATCTGGCGGGCATCCGTTCGGGTCTTCGACGCCTCGGTCGAAAAGGCCTTCGGCGGCAAACGGAAGATCGAATGGAAGGAAGTCCTTGCCGGACAGAAGGCCTTCGACAAGACCGGCGCCTGGCTGCCCGACGAAACGCTGGCCGGATTCGATCAGTTTCTGGTCGGCATCAAGGGCCCGCTTACCACGCCGGTCGGCGGCGGCATCCGCTCGCTTAACGTCGCCCTGCGCCAGAAGCTCGATCTATACGTTTGTCTCCGTCCGATCCGCTACTTCGAGGGCGTCCCCAGCCCCGTCAAGCGGCCCGAGCTGACCGACATGATCATCTTCCGCGAGAACTCCGAGGACATCTACGCCGGCATCGAATATGTCGGCGGCTCCGACGAGGCGGCCAAGCTGCTGAACTTCATGTCGACGAATGCCCCCGGCGACTTCCAGAAGATTCGATTCGGAACATCCGAGAAGGTCGACGCGTGGCGCAAGGGTGTTGCCGCCTTCGGCGAGCACCCTTTCCCCGGCCCCAAGGTCCAGGTCGGCATCGGGATCAAGCCGGTCTCCGCCCACGGCACCGCCCGACTGGTCCGAGCAGCGATTCGCTACGCCCTGGACAACCATCGCAAGAGCCTCACCCTGATTCACAAGGGCAACATCATGAAGTACACGGAAGGCGCGTTCCGCGACTGGGGCTACCAGCTTGCGAAGGAGCACTACGGCGCCACCGAACTCGACGGCGGGCCGTGGTGTACGCTCAAGGACCCCAAGTCGGGCCACGAGATCGTGATCAAGGATGTAATCGCCGACGCCTTTCTGCAACAGATTCTGACGCGACCCGCCGAGTACGACGTGATCGCCACTATGAACCTCAACGGCGACTATATTTCCGACGCCCTGGCGGCCTGCGTGGGGGGCATCGGCATCGCCCCCGGCGGCAACATCAACTACGACACGGGCCACGCCATCTTCGAGGCCACCCACGGCACCGCACCCAAGTACGCCGGACAAGACAAGGTCAACCCCGGCTCGCTGATCCTCTCCGGCGAGATGATGCTCCGCTATATGGGCTGGACCGAGGCCGCCGACCTGATCATCAAGGGCGTCTCCGGGGCCATCACCGCGAGGACGGTGACATATGATTTCCATCGCCTGATGGAGGGGGCGACGCTGCTGAAGTGCAGTGGATTCGGCGATGCCGTCGTGAAGCACATGGTATAACACGCAAGCAAGAACATGGCCTCGATACGCGCACTCGTTACACCTGAGATGATGAAGTGGGCGCGTGAACGCGCTCGCCTTAGCGTGGATGACGCGGCCAAGAAGATTTGCGTTTCGGCATCAAGAGTCGGCGAGTGGGAATCAGGTCAAACCCAGCCAACCCTGCTTCAAGCAAAGAAAGCGGCCGAAGTGTACGGCAGGCCCTTTGCCGTTCTCTATCTCGAATCGCCGCCGCGCGACTTTGATCTTATTCGTGATTTTCGTCAGCTTCCCGGTGTGTTGGGAGGCGAGTATTCCTATGCATTAACAATGCTCATTCGGGAAATGCAGGATCGCCAGGAATGGGTGCGGGATATGCGTCGGGAAATGTGTCTTCGGCCCCTTGAGTTTGTGCGATCTTCTTCCCGAGGAGCGAATTTTATCAACGTCGCCAACGACTTGCGAACAACGCTCGGCGTTCGGGACGGCGATGAATCCTCTTGGCCAACTATGAACGCTGCGCTTAATGCGTGGG
>JAPULF010000419.1 GCA_027295245.1 Planctomycetota bacterium | reverse complement strand
CTTCCCGGAGAACGAGGCGGAGTTTTTCACGAGCAAAGACCGTGAAGTCCTCGAGAGCCGACGCATGCTCGACATTCCGGAAGAGGAAATCCAACTGAAATCGGGGGACACTCGAATACTCCACACCAAGAAGATCCCGATACTGGACGAGCATGGCGACCCGCAATACCTCCTGGGTATCTCGGAAGACATCACCGAGAAAAAGAAGGCCGAACTTGCGAATGCGGAGCTCGAAAATCAACTCCGTCAGGCCCAGAAAATGGAGGCTGTCGGCACGTTGGCCGGGGGCATTGCACACGGATTCCGAAATCTCCTGGCGGCGATGTTTGCGTACATCGCCCTCGCGAAGAACACGCTCGATCCCGGACACGCAGCCATGAAATCGCTCGACTTGGTCGAAGATGCCGCCACGCAGGCAAGAGGCGTGACCAACGCCTTGCTTACGTTTTGTCACGCGGCGCCGACGGAGAAAACACCGTTTGATCTGTCGGTCGCCGTTCGGGCCCAGATACGACTCTTGCGCGGCGTGCTGCCGAGTACGATTCGAGTCAAGGACGACCTGGCGCCGATCGGAGAGCTGTGGGTTTACGGCGATGAATCGCAACTGCAGCAGGTTGTCATGAACCTGGCTATCAATGCCCGTGACGCAGTGGTCATAAGCGGAGAACTCGAGATTTCGCTTCGAGAGTCCTCGTGCGATCCGCAGACTCGGTCGGCCACGGGCGCCGACGCTCGCTGGGCGGTGCTTCGAGTCGAGGACAACGGGGTAGGAATGGCTCCCGACAAGATTTCGCGGATGTTCGAGCCGTTCTTTACGACGAAGCCGCGCGGACACGGTACCGGGCTCGGCCTGTCGATTGCCCACAGCATCGTCGCGGATCATGGTGGACGCATTGACGTGGAATCACGGCTCGGCAGCGGCACGCGAATATCCGTCCACTTGCCGTGCTGTGCTCCGCCCGAGGAGAGCGATCAAGATCCCCGTTCGGGATCTCGAGACCGCGGCGAGTCGATCATGATCGTCGAACAGGACGAGTACACACGGTCCATCATGACATCGACGTTGCGATATCAGGGATACGAGATTCTTCAGGTCGCGGACGCCCGGTCGGCATCCGCGGCCTTGCAGACGTGCCGAGCCGAATTGAGCCTAGTCGTGCTGGACCTTGATTTGCCGCACCACGAGAGCGCACAGTTGCTTTCCACGCTGCGGCGGACGGCATCCGACTTTCCGGTCGTGGGAGTGACCGGGGAGCCCCACCTCGATGGCAACTCCGGCAGTGTTGCGGGCGATCTTGTCTTGAGGAAACCGTTTCAGATGTCCGAACTGATTTCCGTGGTCGGTCGGGCACTGAATCGGAAATCCGGCGAGAAGTCCGCATGATGTCCTCGATAAGAATCCTGCTGGTCGACGATCACGAACTCGTGCGAAAGGCGCTTGCCGAAAGGCTTGAACGGGAACGGTATTTCACGGTGGCCGGATGTGTCGCAAGCGCCGAGGCCGCCGTGCAAGAAAGCCGCACTTGCGACCCGGACGTCATTCTGATGGACATCGACATGCCGGGCCTGAATTGCTTCGAGGCGGCCCGTCAAATATCGAGATTCCGGCCGGACTGCCGCATCATCTTTCTGAGCGCGTTCTTCCACGACATTTACATCGAGCAGGCTCTTTCCGTAAAGGCCCGAGGATATCTCACCAAGACCGAGTCTCCGGAAAGCGTCGTTGAAGCGATCCTGGAAGCCATGTCCGGCGGCGTTTATTTTTCGAAGAAGGTCCGGGACAGGATTACGGTGGACGTGAAGGGCCCGACATTTCCCACCGCACGGAAGACCAAGTTGTCGACATTGACGCCCCGCGAGTTGGAAACGCTGCGCTACATCGCACGCGGAATGTCCAAACAGGAGATCTCGCGAGACATTGGGATCGCGGTCAAGACGGTCGATCGCCACTGCACGAATCTGATGCGCAAGCTCGACATCCACGACCGGGTCGAATTGGCCCGGTTCGCTATACGCGAAGGCGTGGCGGAACCGTAGATCCTCGACCGTTCTCCGCCTGCCGTCTCCGGCCGACAAAAAAATGACCGGGCGCTGCGAGTCGCAGCAGCCCGGTCACGGAGTGGGAGTAATCCGTTTAGAATAATCGTTTCGTCATGAATAGTGAAGCCGACGCGCGGAAATAAGGCAATGAGGTAAAGACCCCATTTCTTACCGCATGGCTGTCGTCTAGAATGCGCAAAAAGGCGCCCCGGAGCCTTGGGGGGTATAGGTCGGGGGTCTCCGGGGCTGGTATGGCAAACTTTTATGTCTGTGGCGATCCCCGAGAACAACTGAATGTGGGTCTCAACCACTGACTACGCGTTCAATTATAAGGATTCGCTGGCTTCGATCAAGCGTAAATCTTCAAATGTTTAGACGCCATTTGAGGACCATCAAGGTCCTCAAATGCGGCTCGTAACCCATTGCGTCATAAATGGTTGCGTGTCAAACCGGTCGGTAGAGCGAGTTCGTCGATCTATGGAGCACGTGGATTCTCGCCGGGCCGACGTTCGCCCGGGGCGAATCATCGTGGTTTTTGATGATCGGAACCATATTCCGACGCCTTTCGGAGCGCATTCGGATGGCATTTCGAATCTCGGTTGACGCCGGCTCCGATTCGCGCTATTCGACTGCCTGCGGTTGCGGGGCCGGAACCGTCCGCATGCGAATGTTGTCCAGCACGTTCATGAAGTTGATGTAGCTGTCATAGGGAGATTCGTAGGGATTGAAGTATTTGTGAACGTCGCCGTCCGCGAAGTATTTCGTACACATGTAGTAGAAATGGTCGGAGGTCTGCACGCAACGCCAGTCGCGCAGCAGGGCCGGGTCGTCGGCCTTCCTGACGGCCCCTTCCAGGGCGTAGATTTCGTGTAGGGCGTTGGCCTGCATGGCGTTGCCCAGCCAGGCGGATAGATCTCGCTCGGTGTCCGCCCAACTGGTCATGTGCGGGGCGTCGTACTCCCCCACCGGTTCGTAGGCCGCGGCGACCTCGCGCGGGGTCTTGAAATCGTTGTGGGGGTGGCGGAGAAGCTCGGCCGGAAGATGGTATAGAAAATCAAAAATCCCGGTGTCCGACCACTGGTGCTCGCCGAATGTTTCGTAGTCCATGAACAGATTGACGGTGCAGCCGTTTCCGTTCACCTGGTTCACCCACCCGGCGAACTTGTCCGCCGTCAACGGCCACTCCTTCCAGCCGCGGTTGCTGAACCGGAACGCAATGTCGTCCGAGAGGCGGTAGTTCTTGAGCAGCACCTTGATGTCCACGTTGGGAGGCCGGTAGATGAAGTTGGGCGAGCGATACCCGAGGATGTGATCGGTGCCCTCGGCGAGCACGGCGTCGAATCCCAGCGCCTTGACGGCCTCTGCAAGCTGATTGTTGTAGATCAGCTCGGTGTCGCGAAATGTCGTGCATGCCTGGCCGAACAGGTCCGAGATGCGCTTGGTGTGCAAACCGATCTGATCCGTGAATTCTTCGAGCGAATAGAGGAACGACAGGCTGTGATAGTAGGTCTCGGCCAAAAACTCGACGCACCCGGTATCCGCCAGTCGTCGAAAGCTGTCGACCACTTCCGGGGTGTATGACTCGAACTGGTCAAGGGCCACGCCCGTGATCGAATAGGAAACGCGAAATCGCCCCTCGTGCAGCTTGATCAGGTCGTAGATGCACTGATTTGCGGGCAGGTAGCACTTGTTGGCAACCTTGCGGCAGATTTCGGCGTTGTGGATGTCGTCAAAGTAATTTGCATCCTGATCGAACACCGAATAGCGCCGCAATCGCAACGGTTGATGGACCTGAAAATAGAAGCAAATCGATGGCATGTGAACTCATCCGGCGCGCCGGCGTCCGGCGTCTCGAATCGCCCGCCCGTAAACGCCGATGCAATTGCTGGCTGCGTCCGTCCAGGTGAACTTTTTGATCTCGAAGTTTCCGTGATCGCGAAGCGTCACCTGCAGCGGCGGGTGACGCAGGACGGCGATGATCTTGTTGGCCATCTCGTCGATGTCCCAAAAGTCGACCTTCAGGGCGTGGGTCAACACCTCCGACACGCCCGACTGCTTTGAGATCAGGACCGGTACGTCGTGCGACAGGGCCTCGAGCGGGGCGATGCCGAACGGCTCGCTTACGCTGGGCATGACGTACAGGTCCGCCATCTTGAAGACTCGGGCCACGTCGGGGCCGCGCAAGAACCCGGTGAAAACGACCCTATGGCCGATCCCCATTTCGGCGGCCATCTCGATGATGCCACGGGTCATGTCGCCGCTGCCGGCCATGACGAAACGAACGTTTTTCTCGTATTCGAGCACCTTTTTGGCCGCGGCAAGAAAATACTCGGGGCCCTTCTGCATCGTGATCCGACCCAGGAACAGGACGATCTTCTCGTCGCGCCGGATCGGCGGCGGGACCTGCATGGTTTCTTCATCCTCGCTGATGCCGTTGTAGACCACCTCCACGCGTTCCGGAGGGGCCGAGTATCGGGCCAGCAGAATGTTGCGGGTGAGATGGCTGACGGCGATGACGCGATCCGCAGTGTGTACGCCCCGCCGCTCGATGTCGTAGATGGGCTGATTGACGCGCGTCCCACTGCGGTCGAATTCGGTCGAGTGTACATGCACGACCAGCGGCTTGCCGCTGGCACGAGAGACGGCGATGCCCGCCTGAAACGTCATCCAGTCGTGGGCGTGAATCACCTCGAAGGTCTCGTTTCGCGCGATTTCCACGGCGACCGCGGCGTATCGCTCGACTTCCTCGAACATGTCGCCGCCGTAGTGCCCGGACGGGCTTCGAACCGTTCCCGGCACGGCCACCGTCCTCTCCCCCCCGGCCTCCGACTTCGTGAAAGACACGGAGGTTTCGCCATCGGCGACGATCGACTGGGAACGAACGGTTGTCTTCTCGATGCCGCCGGTCTTGACGCCGCCGGTCTCGAGGCCGTACGGCCGCATGGTAGACGGAATGGACCGAAAGGACACATTCTCCAACGAGTTGATTTTGAACTTGGCATAGGCCGCGCGGGCGGACTCGTGGGTCTTGGGCGTCAGGAGCTTGACGTGGGTCGCGTGCTGCTCGGCCACGTCGTGGGGCAACACGAAAATGACGCGATGTCCAAGCAGGCTCATGGCGCGCGTCAACCCCTGGCAGGCCGTGCCCAAACCACCGCTTATGAATGGCGGGAATTCCCAGCCGAGCATGAAGACATTCATGGCCAAAAGTCCTGAGCGTCGTACGGGTCGCTCCTGCGGGTCCGATCGATCCGTCGAGGGGCGATACTCCAAAGGTGCGTATCTCGGGGGTCCGTCCGAACTCGCCTCGCCGGCCTCAATCCGCCACGAGGCAGTCTATTCGGCAAGAAGAAGGTGATTCGATCCATACGCGAAGCTGACGATCGACGCCTGATGAACGGTCGATAGAACTCCTCTGACCCCGGCGATCTGCAGCGAGTATCCGGCCGTTGCGGCCGGTTGTCAACGGCGCGGGCCTCGCTCCACGCTCAACGCCGCCGCCGCCTCGCGAAACCACGACTCGCCCCAGCGCGCACGACCGTGCAGCGAAAGGGCCCCGATCGCCACGGGCGCGATCGGCCCGCAAGACTTGATGAAGGGAACGACGGCGTCGGGATCGTCCGGCAGCGTGACCAGGTCTACGTGCTCGTCCTGCGATTCGGCGGTCTGCCAGCGGCTTCGCAGTTCCGACGCGGTCAGGTCGAGTTCGACCTCGAACAAGAGTTCGGGCTGGTGGATTTCCCGATCGCGTATGAGCCCGACGCAGCCGAGCCCCGGCAGTTCGGGCCTTTCAAGGGCCAGTTCTTCGGCGAGTTCGCGGGCCACACTCCCCACGGCGTCGATCGTGCCGTCCTCGGCCCGGTCCCTTTCCTCCAGACCTCCGCCGAAGGTGTGGACGTGCCCGGCGTGGTAGGCGACCCGCTCGGAACGGCGTCCGAGGCAAATCATCCGGTCGCTGGTGATGACGGTGGCGGTGGTGCCGATGGGATTCGCGAACCGGTTCCAGCCGAATCGCCCGAGAAGGTGATTGTTGAACAGGTTGGTCCCGACGAAGTCGCGATAGCAGGTGGGTCCGACGGTCAGCTCAAACCGGGCGTCGTCGCCTTCTCCGCAAATGGCATGATCCAAGTATCGAAAAAGGGCTCCATTGAAGAGCATGCGATCGGAGTGCCGAGCCGACTCCGTCTGTCGATCACACTCGGTCGCAATCAGCGACTCCAGTTCCG
>JAPULF010000418.1 GCA_027295245.1 Planctomycetota bacterium | reverse complement strand
TGGGCAGTGGCTCACCATCAGCGACCGCAACGTCAAGGAGAACTTCAGAAGCGTTGACAGCCGGGCGATTCTCGAACGCCTGGCGGCGATGCCCATCGAGACCTGGAACTACAAGACCCAGGATGATTCGATCCGCCACATCGGCCCGATGGCCCAGGATTTCAGCGCGGCGTTCGGCGTCGGCCCCGACGACAAGCACATCGGCACCCTCGACGCCGACGGTGTGGCATTGGCGGCGATTCAGGGACTGCATCAGTTGGTGCAGGAGAAGGATGCCGCCCTATCGATTCAGCAGGGGCGCATTGAAAAACTAGAAGCCCGGCTTACGGAGCTGGAGTTGATGGTCACCAAGCTGGCATCCATGACTACGAAGTCCAGGCCATAGGTGATTGATACTCAAAATTCGCGCAATGGCTGCTGTTGCCGTTATTGATTTGCCGGCCGCCGGCGGATTCGAAGCCCAACAACTCGGGTGTGCCACCCGGCGCTCGCAGGATGCCGGTTCGGAAGCTAGAATCCGGCCCGTCGCCCCCGGGACGTGGGCGTGATGCTTTGGAGATGACAACCGGTAGATGGGGACGGCACCATGGTCGTAGGCGAACTGACTCAAGAGACGGATCTTCTGGTAATCGGCGGTGGACCGGGAGGCTACGTCGCGGCTTGTGTCGCGGCGGACCTGGGAATCCAGACGACGGTAGTGGAATGGGCCGAGGTGCCCGGGGGCGTGTGCCTGCGCGAGGGCTGTATCCCGAGCAAGGCCCTCTTGCACGTCGCCAAAATCATCGGCGACGCCGAGCACGCCGGTTCGTTCGGGGTGGCTTTCGAACAACCGAAGGTCGACGTGAAGAAACTCCGCAACTGGAAGAATGGCGTCATCCGCCGGCTTTCGACGGGGATCAAGGGCCTGCTCAGTAATCGCAAGGTGGACTACATCACCGGCCGGGCGACGTTCGAAGACTCACGCAGGGCGCGGATCGAGGGCGGCGACGTTGCCCGCATCAAGTTCAAGCACTGCATCATCGCGACCGGCTCGAGGGCCAAGATGCTTCCGGAATCGTTGTTGCCGCGCGAGCTATGCTGGGACGCCGCGGACGCACTCAAGATCGAGGAAGTCCCCCGGCGACTGTTGGTAATTGGCGGCGGCTATATCGGGCTCGAACTGGGCCAGGTTTACGCCGCCCTGGGCAGCGAGGTGACCATTCTGGAAACCCTGGAAAGCCTGCTGCCGGGGGCCGATCCGGATCTGGTGAAGCCGCTGCTCGGAAAGCTGCGCAAGCAATTCAAGGCCATATTGACCGGGGCGGCGCTCAAGGGAGTGAAGAAAAAGGGCGGGGCCGTGGAGGTTGCATTTTCCCACGACGGGTCCGACAAGCGGGAGTCGTTCGAACGCATCCTGGTGTCCGTCGGGCGTCAGCCGAATTCGGACGGCATCGGCATCGAGAAGACCAAGGCCGAGGTGGACGACCTGGGCTTCATCACGGTGGACGCCCAGCGCCGTACTACAGACAAACGTCTGTTTGCGATCGGAGACGTGGCCTGCCAGCCGATGCTGGCGCACAAGGCCATGCGGGAGGCCAAGGTGGCGGTCGAGGCCATCGCGGGGCATCCGTCCGCATTCGATCCAGCCTGTATTCCGGCGGTGGTCTACACCGATCCGGAACTCGCCTGGTGCGGCGTGACCGAGCCGGAGGCATTGGCCCAGGGCCTGAACGTCAAGGTCACGAAGTTCCCGTGGACGGCCTCCGGACGGGCGGTGTCGATGGGCCGAACGGACGGGCTCACCAAGATGATATTTGATGCAGAAACCCAGCGATTGCTCGGGATCGGAATCGTGGGGGTGCATGCCGGCGACCTGATCTCCGAAGGTGTGCTGGCCATAGAGATGGCGGCCGTGGCGGAAGACATCGGGTCGAGCATTCATCCCCACCCGGCCACGTCGGAGACCATTGCAGAAGCCGCGGAGGCACTGTTCGGACGGGCGGTCCACGTGGGACATTGACGGGCGAGTCTTCGAACTGAATCACAACGCGACCGTAGCATATAATGTAAGGAAGTGACTGGGCCCGGCAGGATGCGGCGAGGTCGCGCGGATTCGATGCAGGCCCTTGGAAACCGGCCGTGCAGTGCTCCTACTGCCACGCGTGCGACGTCTTCATTCCGCGTCCTTGGGCGGCACATTGTCCCCGATGCGGGCGGCCGACGAATCGATTCTGCCTTCCAGCCAAGGGAATCGACGACCTGTCGGTGCGGTGTGATTCCTGCCAATGCGTGATCCCGAGGCGGGCACCCCACTGTCCCCATTGCGGCATCGAGGCGCCGACGAGCCGCCGGACGTGGGCGTTCGCCTACCGGGTCCGCGATTCCAGCGCATGGCCGCGTCCGGGTTTTTGGGAGATATCGGATTCGGTTGGGACGCCGAGGTTCATTTTGCCCAGTGGATCATGGGTTGTCCTGGGCTTTGCCGCCGGATTCGTCGTGTTCTTGCTCGCATTGATGATCTGGACACATTGAAATGCCGCGATACACGCGGTTGTCGTTCGGCATGATCGTCCAGTCGAGATTGTACGTCGCGGTCGCCTGGCGTCTCCGCTTTGGCGTCGGCTATCTGAACATTGGAACAGGCTCACGACAAGTCATCGCCCCGCAGGCCGACCACCCTTGTCCGGGTCGCAAACGCCGCGCCAGCCGTGCGGCGTTCGCGCGATCGCCTGGACATGGCCGGCCGACGCCGGAAATCGCCGAACAGTATGCCCCCGCGCAAGCAAGTCCTCCAGGGTGCGGGCATCGATGCCTTCCTGCACGAATACCACATCGGGCAGCCACTGGTGATGCAATCGCGGCCGGGCGACGGCCCGATCCAAGGACTCGCCCAACCACAGACTGTTCATAACCGTCTGAAGCGTGGCGGAGATTATGCGAGGACCGCCCGAAGCGCCGACCACCATCGCGGTTTTTCCGTCCTTCAAGACTATCGTGGGAGACATGCTGCTGACCGGTCGCCGGCCCGGCTCGATCAAATTGTGTTTCGACTGCCGCAATCCGAATGCGTTCGGCGTGGTCGCGTCAACCGCAAAGTCGTCCATTTCGTTGTTGAGCACGACCCCGGTTCCGGGCACCAGGATGTACGAGCCGAACTCGAGGTTGATCGTGGACGT
Organism: Planctomycetota bacterium; assembly: GCA_027295245.1. Lineage (GTDB taxonomy): Bacteria > Planctomycetota > Phycisphaerae > UBA1845 > UTPLA1 > JAPULF01. The sequence continues at coordinate 1,312 of JAPULF010000418.1, read as the reverse complement.
ACAGGCGACGGCGCCGCCATGCCCGTCCACAACACAAAAGTGACTGGTTCCGGCATCGTCTTTCATCGCGTGAATGCCGTAGCTGCTCGTGGGCCGGGTTTTGTCGGGATCGATTTGCCGTCGAATCTCCCGGGCCCGCTGGGGCGACGTCATGCGGCTGACGCCCGCGAGCACGTCGGTGTCTCGATCACCAAGCAGGCTCACACGATCGGCGAATGCATGCTTCATTGATTCGACCAGTTGGTGGGCGGAGGCGGATTCGGTCAAAGCCAACAAAGACGGGCCGCCGGGGGCCGGACCCATCAATACGTTGAGCACTTGAAGCATGACCGCTCCGCCGGAACTCGGCGGCGGCATGGCGAGAAACCGAAAGCCGGCGATGTCGGCCACAAGCGGCTCGGACTCACGCACGCGATACGCTTCAAGATCGTCATGCGTCAAGGGACCGCCCCGCCGAGATATCTCCGCTATTATGCGTTCGGCAACCACGCCGCTGTAGAATCCGTCGGTCCCTTCGCGGGCGATCGCTTCGAGCGTGGCGACGATGTCGCTCACATTCACCCGACCTCCGCATTCGATCGGCCGGGCCTCAGGCAGGAATACGCGGGCCAATTCCGTGAAGCGCGTTTTGCGGTCGGGCGATGCATTGAGGTATTTCGCGAAATGGGTCATGGATTCGTGTAAGTGCTCGTCCACGAACAACGGGGCGTTTGCAAGACGTATCGCGGGCGCCAGGATTTGCCTGCGAGTAAATCTGCCGGAACCGTAACGTTCGAAGGCAAACAACAGACCCTTGACCTGACCGGGCACCGCGACAGCCCACGCCCCAACGCGCGTCTTGGCGGGAATCGGCCGATTCTGCTCGTCGAGATAATGCCGCAACTCGGCCGCCCGCGGGGCGGTTTCGCGGAATTCGATCGCCATGGGCGGTCGGTCGGGACGATGCACGATCATGAACCCACCGCCGCCGAGCCCGCAGCTTTCCTGCCGAACGACGGCGAGCGCGAACGCGGTGGCTACGGCGGCATCGACGGCATTGCCCCCGGCGGCCAGCATCTCGGCGCCCGCTTGGGAGGCGGCGTGATGATCGGCGGCCACCATGTATCGCCGGCCATCGGCCCACCAGCCGGCACTCGAGCCGCCTGCACATCCGACCTGCCCGGATGCGAGACTGATTGCGAGTAGCGCCAAGAACACGATTCGGGGAAGTGTCATGATCTGCATCCGGTCGATTCTCGCTGGCGGTCGGCAGGGGTGCAAACGCCGACGTGTTGAGCGCCAGCGAAATCACAACTAGACTGCCTGCCGTTGG
>JAPULF010000417.1 GCA_027295245.1 Planctomycetota bacterium | reverse complement strand
CCGGTGTCATGACGGTCGTATTCAGGATGAACGAATGAACGGCGATCATCACCGAGTCGGTATAGATCATGTAATCGAGCCGGCCGGGTTCGAACCGGGTCGTGTCGTCGCGCCAAGTGAAGTCCTCGCTGCCGGTGGCGTTGTGCCTCGGGTGCAGGTCGGCGTTACAGGTGCCGTCCCAGTCGGGCGGTGAATCGGCTCCGTACGTCTCTTCGTCTTGGATGTCGCCACACACGACCGTGTCGATCGGCCCCGGCCCGCCGACAATGTTGAAGTCACCGGCAACGACGAACGGGGTATACGCCGGCAGGTCGATGAATCCGCCGTAGGTTCGAATGTCGCGACTCCAGTTCACGAGCGAATCGGCCTGACGCTGACGTTTGCCCTCGCTTTGCTCGCCGCCACAACACTTGAAGTGCTCGTTGATGATGTAGATGTCGCGAAAAAACCGGGTGTTGGGCAGGTCGACAAGCGCCATGCACTGGGCGCGTTGCCCGGCGGGGACCGTGGTAGACCGGATCATGCCGAGTGGGTAGCGGCTGACGATCACGTTGCTGTAGCCGATCGCTGCCCGCCACCGCTTTCCTCCGTCGAGCGGCACGGCCTCGTCGAAAATGTCGGCGATTTCGCGGGGCTCCCGGCTGCGGTTGATTTCCTGAAGACACATGATGTCCGGGTTCAGCGCGGCGATGACGCGGCGGAACGCTTCGACCTGCTCGGTGGAGCGAAAACTGTGGTTCTTGGGATCGTCGTCCGGGAAGATGGAATCCCAATTGATATTGTATGACGCGATGCGGAGGTCGGTCGGTCTCCGGCGTTCGAGAAAACCGGCGTTCTCGACGTCCGCGATGCAGACGGCGGCCAACCACGAGACGATCGTCCCGGCGAGCAACATGCGCGTAGCGAGGTCCTTGATCAGGCGATTCCCAGCAATTCGACTTCGAAGACCAGCGTGGCATTCGGCGGGATACTGGGCGGCGATCCGCGGGTGCCGTATCCCAGGTCCGGCGGGATGATGAGCATCCGCTTGCCCCCGGTCTTCATGGATCCGACACCTTCCGTCCAACCGCCGATGACCTGGTTGAGCCCGAATGCGGCCGGGGCCCCGCGGTCTCTGGAACAATCGAATTTCGTTCCGTCCGGCAGCCACCCGGTGTAGTGAACGCTGACGCGGTCCGTGCGATCGGGGCTCGGGCCGTCGCCTTCCTGGACGTCCACGTGCCAAAGGCCGGTCGCGCTTGTGACGCCTCCGTCAACATCGACATCGCGATCCTTAACGAATGACTTTGCCTGTTCGAAACTCATGGATACTCCCTGAGGATGGAGGAAATCCCGAATCGCGCGGCAACGTGCCCCGAGACCGCCGCGGAGGCGTTTGAAAGCATCTTACGGTCCGGGTCGGAATCCTGCAATCGGGGCGTTGCAGCCGCGAACAGCGCGTCTCGACTACGCAAATCGGCCGCCGTGGCCGTTGGCAAGCGAAGCCCTGACGTTTATGGGCGGCAATGCAGAGTCGAGCAGCCCCGGACCACGGACGGGCGGAAGTCTTCTTTCTAGTTCGCTTCAGGAATCAGTCCGGCGGGCCATTTTATCGTAGACGCCGTATCAACGTGACACGCGAAGCTCGTCACCCACAAGGGGTGACGCTACGAGAAAATGTGAATTGCTCTAATCGGCGCAAGGTCGCGCGACGTTCATGCTGGCGGTGATTGCTGTTACTTCGACCTCGGAGGTTAGCAACCCGTCGCAATCATAATCGAACAGCGGATCGTATTCTTTCTGCGCGATCCGGTCGAGCAGTTCGGTCAGTTCGAGATGGGTGATGACGCAGTCGCCGTCCCAATCGCCGTACAGCGTCCCGACCGCGGGAACGATCAGGTCGTCGATCGACGGGTCCGTCAGATCGGTGACAATCATCGGGCCCGTCGGCGCGTAGTATAGAACCTCGCCCGCGTCATCGATGTTTCGATTGCCGTAAAAGTACAGTCGGACCTGCCCGTAGCCGGGAACAAACGTCGGAAACGCGAGCGTCCGGTCGGCTCCGATCGAGACATCCCGAAACAGGCCCGCTTCCGCAACGGCGGAGAAACTGGGTTCCTCGAAGAAGTCGTCGGTGACCGAGTTGTTGTATTCTTCGGTGATCGAAGTGGTCGCGGCGTTGATCCCTTCCGCGTCGGGAAGGATCAGGTCGCGCCATGATCCCAGGCAGGGCACGTCGACGAAGATCACCGGATTTCCGCCGAACGAATCCTCCATGTTGGACGAGATCATGTCGTAACGGATCTGACTCGCGAAGGGCACGGAGACGTCGATCGGCAGGGCGACAATGTCAACGTTCCGCGAATCCCACCCCTGCCGCACAAAGTCATGTCCGAAGAAGCTATGGATCACGAGCCCACCGAACATCTCCATTGTCAGTGAGGCCGATGGCGAGTTGACGGCGGCTCGGAACACGGTTCGGAAGCCCGGTTCGAATACCGGATAGTCGGAGCCCGCCGCCCCGAACTTCAGCACGTTGTTGCCGGCCCCGTGGATCAATTCATTCTCGAGATCATTCAGGAATGTCGTATACGTGCCATACGGACCCTCCAATGCCGTCAACATCGATCCACCCTCGAGGGTCAAGTGTAGCGGCGTGTCCAAACTGGCTCCCATGTCGTTTTTGATCGCGATAGCGCCGCCGTTCTTGATGACCCACTCGCCCCGGAGTTGGCTCGTGGCGGTGATGTCTTCCTGACCGATGGTGACCACGCAATTCTGATCGACCCGGAAGTCGCCTCCCTCGACGATGCCATCCACGCTCAGCGTGCTCTGTCCATTGGCTGCCACCGGCTGCATGACCACGTCGATCCGGATCAGGTTTGCATCGCCGTTGCTGCCGACCAGCTCGAGTGCGCTCTGCGGACGCATCGTGAATTCGAATCGTTCGTTGGGTTCATCGCCGAGGTTCCGAAAGTCACCGTTAATCTGCAACCGGTTGCCCGACGGGATCTGCAGACGCCCGCCGAGTATTCCATGCACCGTCAGTGACGCCACCACCTCGGGGTTGGACGGCGATCCCACGTCCGCCATGATCGAGTCGCCCGTGAGGAGGTACACGTGATCGCTCGCTTGCGGCGCGCCGTCCGGGCTCCAGTTCGCGCCGTTCGACCACGATTCGCCGTCGCCGCCGCCATCCCAGCACCGATCGGCCGGCACGGAGGACTCGCCCGCCAGAAGCTTCGTCACGAACATCGGAATGTCTTTTCCGTCTTCGAGTCCATTCCCGTTCATATCCGCGAGGATGACATCGCAGGCGGGAAACAAATCCGCATAGCCCATCGGGTCGATCAGGGCCGTCACAAAGAAGTCCACATCATCGCACGTTACACCGCCGCAACAATTCATGTCCCCGGTCGTTGCCTGAGCAATATCAAAGGGGACCGTGACACTGATCGCGGCGGCCAACGGTAAGAGCAATGGGATTGGTGTTCTTCGCGGCATCGTGTAAACGCTCCGGATCGAACATTTGATAGTGTAACGTAAACGTCGCCCGACGCGCCGAAAGCATACGAATATTGCGTCGGTTCTCGATTTTGCTGCCTTTAGCAAGACGTGGGCTTTAGGCATAACCGTGTGTGTGAGACTTCGAAAATCCATGATACCGCACGTGAAATCTCGTGAATTCAGCGGCGGGAGAATCGCGGTGCGATGGAATGACAACACAAGGGGTCTCGGGGGGGATCCATGCGCGACGGCAAATGCCTCACAGGAACCGATCTCCCTTTCGCCCGAGGAGCCAATTCCCTACACCCTTACACTTCGGGGCGATATCATCAGCAACCATGTCTGCGAACGTCTCCGGCAAACGAATAGTGATTACCGGCGGGAGCGGCTTCCTCGGACTCAATCTCGCGCGGCATCTTACAGACCAAGGTTGCGACGTGGTGATCGTTTCGAGGCGGAAGCCCGCCGGAGAGGGTCGCTGGCGCTGGGTTCAGTGGGACGCCAGAACGGTTGGCGACTGGAGCGAGGCTTTGATCGGGGCGGCGGGCATCGTCAATCTCGCGGGTCG
>JAPULF010000416.1 GCA_027295245.1 Planctomycetota bacterium | reverse complement strand
CCCGTGTCCCTGCCATTGACCTCTTCGACGAATACCGCACCCCCGATCCGGAGTGTTGGGCGACATGATCACTCTCGCGCACCGCCTGGTCCCTCAGCTCGTCCTGCGAAGCTTTCACGCATTGCTTGACCTCTCCGGATGTACGTGACACTTGGACACCGATTCACGGTCCAGCGGGAGCTCGGGCCGGTTGGTCAGTTTGCGGAGATCAAATCGAGGACGCCGCGCTTTTTCGTGGCAGGTTCGAACGCGTTGAGTCGATTGTCGGACGGAAGCAAGCAGACGTCGTAGCCGACGGCCGTATTCAGTTGTTCGCGGCGGGGGCGGTCGGAGAAGGATAGAAGGGCGTTTAGAATGGTCGCGTCCCGGGTCTTGTAACGGTCTTCGTGTTCGCGAATCAACCGGCCTGCGATACCGTGGAGACCGGACCAAAGGCGCAGACGTTGCCACGCGTGGTCGATATCGACGACTTGGGGCGAGGCGAAGGCGAAGCGCGCCGCCTGATTCAGTTGGGCGTCCAACATGTCGCCGAGGAACGGGCGTCGCCACAACGACGGGCCGTCGCGGCTGCCGTCGCAGAGCATGAAGCGGACCCGCCAATCGTCGCCGGCCCGGTCGTGGACGGCCCGTCGCAGTTCGCCGGGCGTTCGCCATTCGCCGTCGATTCGGTATCGAAATCGGCCCTCGAGATTGAACGGGATTCGGCTCGGCATCGCGCCGTCGTCCGCGAACTCGAGCAAGCTCCGCAGGATCGTGGCGTTGTAGCAGTTGATCAAGTATGCCAGACGGTGGTCGGGCCCCGGAAAGCCGTCCGGCGCGGTGTTCGGCCCGACGTTTGCGACGTGCCCCAGAAATCGATCCAGGGCACCGCGATCTTCGATGCATGCGACGTAATTGACTTCCCGCCCCTCGACCACTCGGCTGAGCGTCAGTCCCCAATCGGACCAGTCGATGGTTGCATCTTCCGTCACACGGGCCTCGGCGGCACCCACGATCGGATGAATGTTCGTGGGTCCGCATCGTGCGAAGAGCAGTAGCGATAGTGCTACGGGAATAACGTAATGGACCTTTCTAGATACAAAATCAGTGAAGGCTGGCTCCCGCGACGGAAAGTAGCCCCGGCGCGGCCGGGACAAGCGGCTACTGTCGGGTGTAAGACAAGTATGCCCGCCGGCGGGACGCCGATGCTCCCCAGTGATCCGGGCAAGTGTCTGAGGTTCGTTCATTCGGCCGACTCGAACAGGACGGCGAGACCCTGACCGACACCGACGCAAAGCGTGGCGAGACCGCGACGGGCGTTTCGGCGTCGCATCTCCCGGACCAGGGTCGTGGCCAGTCGGGCGCCGCTGCATCCCAGCGGATGTCCCAGGGCGATGGCGCCGCCGTTTACGTTTGTCTTTTCCGGATCCAGTCCGAGCCGGTCGATGCACGCCAGGGATTGGACCGCGAAGGCCTCGTTGAGTTCGACCAGGTCGAGGTCGGCGACCGACCACCCGGCGCGTTTCAAGGCCTTTTGGGTTGCGGGAATCGGACCGAGGCCCATGCACGCGGGATCGACGCCGGCCGACGCCGACTGCCGGACGTAGGCCATCGGACGCAAGCCCAGCTTGCGCGCGGTTTCCGCCTCGACAACCAACAGTGCCGCGGCCCCGTCATTGAGGCCGGAGCTGTTGCCGGCGGTCACCGTGCCGCCTTCGCGGAACGCCGGCTTGAGTGCCGCAAGTTTTTCGATCGTCGTGTCGGGCCGGGGGTGTTCGTCTACGGAGACCGTTTCGGTACGGCCGCGGCCGACAGGCACGTCGATCGGGACGATCTCCTCGGCGAGGCGTCCCGCCTGTTGGGCGGCGGCGGTCCTTTTCTGACTTTGCAGAGCGAACGCGTCCTGGTCCTGACGGGCGATCTTGAACTTTTCGGCGACGTTTTCCGCGGTCTCGCCCATGTTGAAGGGGTGGTATCGAGCGGCGAGCTTAGGGTTCGTCATCCGCCAGCCCAAAGACGAATCGAACATCTGTTGGTTTCCCCGAACCCACGGTTCGGTCGGCTTGGGGAGCACGAGTGGTGCCCGGCTCATGGACTCCGCCCCGCCGGCGATGAAGACGTCGCCGTGATCGGCTTCGATCATTCGGGCGGCGAGCGCGACCGCATCGAGCCCCGAGGCGCACAGGCGATTGACCGTGATGCCGGGAACCGAATCGGGCAGCCCCGCGAGCAAGACGGCCATGCGTGCGGCGTTGCGGTTGTCCTCTCCGGCTTGATTCGCCGCGCCCCAATAGCACTCGTCGATGAGGGAGGGTTCGATGCCGGTGCGATGGACGAGTTCGCGGATTACATGTGCGGCCAGGTCATCGGGACGGACCGGGGCGAGGGCGCCGCGAAAACGTCCGATGGGTGTTCTCAGGCACTCAACGATGACCGGCTGTCGCATGATCTGACCGCTCCCTGTTCCCGATCAGGATCGGGACGGCTGGGATCAAACTTCGCGTCCAAGGCACCCGCCTATAGGGCGTGGTAGAGCAGCCCTCTGGCGGTCTTTTCGCCGAGGTTGCCTTCCGCGACGCGTTTATCCAGCAAGGA
>JAPULF010000415.1 GCA_027295245.1 Planctomycetota bacterium | reverse complement strand
GCCCCGGTCCTCCAGGTCTTCACCGATCTTGGCCAGCGCCATGCCCGACGACCGCAATTCGAGCATCAGGGCGATTGCCTCCTGTTCGTGCCGTACAGGCTCCAGCTTCTTGCCGTCGCCGAGCCGATATCCGTAGGCGATGAACCGCCCCAGCCGCTCGCCGCGCTGGCGCTTGACCTGCATCGCCGCTTTTGTCCGTGCCCGAATCATCAGTCGCTCGTACTCAGCGAACGCGTCGATGATCCGGCGCATCAGCACACTCGTTGGGCTGTCGTCGTCCGAGCCATCGCCGGAGGCGCTGACGATTCGAGCGCCCCGCTTGCTGATCTCCGTCTCCAGCCAGCACGCCATGAGGGTGTCGCGGGCGAGACGGTCACGCTTGGCCACGAGTAGCACGTCGCCCTTTCCGAGCGCGTCGATTGCGGTAACGAGTCCGCGTCGTTTGTCGATTGTGCTCGGGTTTCGGATTCGTCGAAGAGTTGACTGCCCGGGACAGGGGTCGAACCTGCACGAGGTATTACCCTCACTAGGCCCTCAACCTAGCGCGTCTGCCAATTCCGCCACCCGGGCGCAAGGTGGATTATAAGGGGCGAACGCTACCTCGTGGGGGCGCTCGAGTCAACCGGGGGCGGGACGTCGGCGCGGTCTTCCGATGACTCGGGGAGCCTCGGCAACAGGATCGTGAAGCAGGATCCGCGACCCGGCTCGGAGGTGAGGTGTATCCGGCCGCCGTGCTGGCGAATCATCTGGCGGGTCTGGGCAAGGCCGAGTCCGGAGCCGGCCTTCTTCGTCGAGTAGTACGCATCGAAGACGCGCTCCTTCAATTCGTCGGGGATGCCGGGGCCGGTGTCGATGATGTCGATTCGGACCAGGGTGTCGCGCTCCACGCCCACGCGGGCTATCAACTCGCCGCCGTCGGGCATGGCCTGCTGGGCGTTGATCAGCAAGTTGAGAACGGCGGCCTTGATCAGGCCCCGATCGATGTTGCAAACGACGGGCCGATCGGCGAGTCGAACGTGAAAGCGAAGGTTGGATTCGTCCGCCTGGGGATGGAAGAAATCGCCCAGCTCGCGGATGACGAGGTTGATGTCCTGCGGGGAACATTCGATCTCGCCCTTTCCGACGTATCGAAGAAAGTCCTCGAGGATTCGCTCGAGCCGCTTCGACTCGGCGAGCAGGACCGCGAGTCTTTGGCGGCTTCGGCGGGCCACGTCGCGGGGGTCGGCCGGTCGGCGCCGGTCGGGGGACTCGACCTGTTGCCAGTCCTCGTCCAGCAGTTGCAGATTCACCTTGAGCGTTGAAAGGGGATTGCGAATCTCGTGCGCCAGCCCGCCCGCGATCGCGGCGATTTCGACGAGCTGTTCGGCGAGCGACGGAATCGGTTCGTACGCCGACTCCGGCAGCTTGGGCGGCGCCGGTGGTTGTGACGTTGACATGATCGTGACGATCGACTCGTTGGACAATCCGCCCCCCACGCCTGGAAGGGGTGGGGGACCCGGTCAAACCACGCGAACTACCCCGATTCTCCGCCTATGCATTCAAGTCTACGGACGTCTCCACCGGTCATCAACCGGTGTCGCACTGCTTGCTCGGATCATTCCACCGGCGCCACAGTGCCATCCGAGATCGTTCTCAGGTGGCGTCGGGGCCGCTGTCTTTTTCTTCCAGGATGACCTGCTTCCGAGAGAGCTTGATCCGGCCCTGGTCGTCGATGGAAATCACCTTGACGCGGAGCATGTCACCGACGTTGCAAACGTCGCCGACTTTCTGGACGTATCCATCGGAGAGCTCGCTGATGTGGCACAGTCCGTCCTGTCCGGGCACGACCTCGACGAAGGCCCCGAAGTCCTTCACCGATGCGACCCGGCCTTCGTAGATCCTGCCGATCTGCACGCCCTGGGTGATGCTCTCGATGGTTTCGTATGCCTCTTGGGCCTTTTCCGCATCGAGACATGAAATATAGACGGTGCCGTCGTCTTCGATGTCGATGTTGGCGCCGGTGGCGGCCTGGATCGCCTTGATTCCCTTGCCGCCCGGGCCGATGACCTTGCCGATTTTCTCGGGGTCGATCTTCAGGGTGAGCAGTCGCGGAGCGAGGCTGCTGATTTCGGCCCGCGGCTTCTCGATGCACGAGAGCATCTTCTTGAGGATGTGCATACGGGCCTCCTTGGCCCGAGCGAGGGTCTCGACGATTTGTTCTTGCGTGATCGACCGATACTTGAGGTCGAGTTGTATCGCGGTGATGCCGACCTGCGATCCGGCGACCTTGAAGTCCATTCCGCCGAAGTGATCCTCTTCGCCGAGGATGTCGGACAGCAGTTCGTATCGTTCGCCCTTTTGAACGAGTCCGATGCTGATTCCGGCGACGGGGTGCTTAATCTTCACGCCGGCATCCATCAGGCTCAGGGTCCCGCCGCACACCGATGCCATCGAACTGGATCCGTTCGACTCGAGAATGTCGGAGACGACGCGGATGGTGTACGGGAATGTCGCGGTATCGGGGAGCACCGCCTGGAGGGCGGTTTCGGCGAGATTTCCGTGGCCGATCTCGCGACGGCTGGTGGGGCCGATCCGCTTGGCCTCGCCCGTGCAGAATGGGGGGAAGTTGTAGTGCAGCATGAACTTCTTGCTGTACTCCTCGAGCAATTCGTCGACGCGTTGCTGGTCTCGTACGGTTCCGAGGGTGACGACCACGAGGGCCTGTGTTTCGCCCCGATGAAACAGGGCCGAACCGTGTGTTCTCGGCAGGACGCCGACCTCACAGCCGATGTCTCGAATCTCGTCGACCGCGCGGCCGTCGGTGCGGCGGTCGTCATCGAGGACCGAGTCGATGAACAACTCCTCCTCGATCTCGTGAATGATGGAGAGCACATCGCCCTTGGTATACGGCAGATCCTTGGGGGCATCTTCCGGAATCAGCTCTTCCAGGATTTTCTTGGAGACCGCCTTGACGTTCGCCTTTCGCTCTTCCTTCTTGGTGCTTCTCCGGGCCTCCCGGAGATCGTGCTGTTCGCACAGCGCCCGGACCTTGGCGGGGAGTTCCGGGTCGGTCTCGGGCCGGTCCCACGACTTGTCGGGGCCCACCTTTTCGCCCAGTTCCTTGATCATGGCGACGACGCGTTTGATCTCCTTGAAGCCCAATTCGATCGCTTCGGCGACTACGTCTTCGGAGATCTCGCCGGCCGCCCCCTCGATCATGTTAACGCCGTCGGCATGACCGGCGATGATCAACTCCAGGTCGGCCTCGGCTCTTTGCGACATGGTTGGATTGACGACGAGCTTATTGTCGATCCGCGCGATCCGGACGGTGGCGGTTGGACCCTCGAACGGCACGTTGCTGACGGTCAGGGCCGCGGAGGCCCCGCACATCGCCAAGATGTCGGGATCGTGCTCCAGGTCGGCGGAAAGCACCATGCACTGGATCTGTATTTCATTCTTGAAGCCGGCCGGGAACAGGGGCCTGATCGGTCGATCGGTCAGGCGCATCGTGAGTATTTCCTTCTGGCTGGGCCGGTTTTCGCGTTTGATGAACCCGCCGGGGAATTTTCCGGCGGCGTACATTTTTTCCCGGTAGTCGCAGGTCAACGGAAAGAAGTCGATTCCCTCGCGCGGTTTGTCATTGACGACCGTGACGAGCACGACGGTGTCGCCGTAGGTCACGAGGGCCGATCCCGCGGCGAGCTTCGCCAGCTTTCCGGTTTCGATCTTGAGTGTCTCGTTTCCGATCTCCGTTTCCACACTGACCACATGCAACTCTTTAGTTGGTTCCGTACAGACCATCGTCATATTTCACCGTCTACCTTCCAAGGCCGTCAATTTACCATTGCCTACCGGCAACAGTTCATGCCGAGTCAACTCGGCTGCCAACATTATCCATTCAGGCGAGGACGGACACCGTCCGCCGCCATTCGCGCCGCATGACCGTGCCGCGACGACTCGCTGCGCATATTTGCACGTATGTGGAGTGAGCGATGTGCGGGCTTGACCCGCAGCCGGCTATTTTCGAAGACCCAGGCTAGCAATGACGTCCTGATATCTCTTTCGATCGGTCCTGTGGAGATATTTCAACAGACTCGATCTGGCACCGACCATCTTTAACAAACCTCGACGCGAGGCGTGATCCTTCCGGTGATCCTTGAAGTGAATCGTCAATTGAGCGATCCGGCTGGTCAGCAAGGCCACTTGAATTTCGGCCGACCCGGTATCGTTGTCGTGACGACGATACTGGGTCAAGACACTTTGTTTTTGCTCGGTTGGAAGCGGCATTTATTCCGGGGCTCCCTGGGAAAAATCGCTGAACACACGCATCGTTGAGACACGCACGGGGTAATCAGGCACGCATCGCCCGAATTCCAGAGTGTAAACCAGGACCGGGGATCACGCAAGCCGACATAACCCATTATTTGAAAAAGAGTTAGAACCGACATCCGACGCAGCCGTGCGGCGAGCGAACAAGAAACGCCCTATGAACGGCGGTCTTACGATGGCTGTTCCGGGTCCGTGTACTTGACCTCGAGGAGTTTGGAGGCGGTTTCGAGGAGCCGATCCATGCTGAACGGCTTCGTGAGGTATTTGTCGACGCCGAGGTGCTTGGCGTACAACTGGTGCCGCTTTCCCTCATTCGCAGTGATCATGATAACGAAGGGTCTCGATCCGGTCTCGCGACCGGGCTTGATCGATTCCAAGATCAGGAAGCCGCTTCGCCTTGGAAGCATCATGTCGAGAACGATCAAGTCCGGATCGATTGATTTGGCGAGGGCGACGGCCTTATTGCCGTCCCGTGCGGTCTGGACGTTGGCGCCGTTGCTCGAGAACGCGGTGCTGACCGCCGTGGCAATATCCGGATCATCATCGACCACGAGAATCGATCGACCTTCAAACTGTGCGGGCATTGGAACCTCTCGTTTAGCTCGCGCGGCCTAGGGTGGGACGGCGTATCCCAACGAACCGCAGGCGTGAAATCGGTATGCCCTATTATAGATGCCGATCCGAGCCGGAGCAAGCCCGGCCGTCGCGCCAATCGCCCAATGGCCCGATATACTCACCGCGTGGGAAATACATCGCCCCGGAGAATCCGGAA
>JAPULF010000414.1 GCA_027295245.1 Planctomycetota bacterium | reverse complement strand
TCGGGGTTGTGACAACCGGTGCATCGGCTCGCAAAGATAGACGCGACATGTTCCTGGTAGTTGAGCGCCGCCACTTTTGCAGCCCCGCCCGCCTTCATGGCTTGTGCCGGCTGGGTGGTTGCGGGCACGGGCGGCTTGGTTGCGGCAGGCGTGGGTGTCGGCGCTGGCGCAGCCTTCATCGCGGGTGCGGGCGTGGCTGCGGGTTTCTTGGGCGACGGCTTGGCTTCGGGTTTCGTGGCCGGCTTGGGCGGCTGCTTGGCCGCGACCTTGGGCGGCTCGAATGCGGCGATCAGCTTTGGAAGAATCGTGAGCCGTCTTTGGGCCGCGGCAAGTTGTGCGTCCATCGCCGCGGCTTGGTCGCGCATCGACTTGCTCTCGTTCGCGAGCCGCGAGATTTCGCCCTCGATGGCCGACTGTTTCGCGGTCAGTTGCTTCGGGTCGATCTTCAGCATCGCGTCGAGCAGTTGATCGACGTTCGGTTCCCCCGCGGGTTGGGTCGTCGCGGGCTTCGGGGAGCTCGCGGCGGGGCCCGGAGGCGGTGACCCTTTCAACGCCGCGGACAGTTTTGCGAGCACCGCCAGTCGCGCTCGAAGCACCGCCGCCTTTTGATCCGCGCCCTTCGCCCGATCGCGCAGGGCCTTCGCCTTGGCGGGCGTTTCCGCGATTTGCTTCGAGAGTTGATCTTGCTTGGCCCGCAGCGCCGCTACGTCGATGCGTAACAGATCGTCTAGCAACCTGTCGAGATCGACCGCCGGTCGGGGTTTGGGTGGGTCTTCGGCGTCGGCGACGGAAATAAAGACCGCCCACGACGCGACGAGGCAAACCAGGGTCGCGACTCTGCGTGTTCTATTGTCGTCGTATCTGCTCATACTTCGGAGATCTCTTTACGAGTTGCTCCACCTCTAATGATTGAATACGAACTCGCGCGAGTTCAAAACGGCCCAGAACAGATCCTCAACGGCCCGGCGCAAATCGCCCACCTCTTCCAGGCGCTTGCTTGCAGCCTCCAACTCCGCGGGCGTCGGCTTGCGCGAAAGGGCTGCCGCATAGAGTTCGTCGGCGATTTCGCCGATCGCCTTCTTGTTTTTGCACAACCGGGCGACACGCCCGCCTTCGGCACGGATCTTCTTATCGATCGTCTCTCCGTTGATCAGGTGCAGGGCCTGCACCAGGGTGGGCTCGTTTCGCCGGTCGCAGGTGCACGCGCTGGTCCGATCGGGCCGACCGAACGCGTCCAGGAAGTAATTGCCCGTGCGGCCGTCGGCGACTTCCACGGCGTGGGCCCCGAGCGGAAGGCCCCTGAATTTCTCGGGCCTCTCGGTAACTTGGCAGATAGCGTCGAGCAGAAACTCCCCCGGTACCCGTCGGATCAGTGCCTTCGAAAAGTTGCGCTCGTCGCCCTTGTTCGTCTCATTGGGCCGGGTCGCGAGTTGATAGGTGCTGGAGTTGCAGATATCGCGGACCAGGCTCCGCAGGTTGTAGTCATGTTCGACGAACTTTTCGGCGAGTGCATCGAGCAGCTCGGGATTGGACGGCGGATTGCTCACCCGCACGTCGTCCGGCGGATCGGCGATCCCCCGGCCGAAGAAGTGCGACCACACGCGGTTCACGAAGCACTTGGTGAACCAGGGGTTCTCGCGGCTGGTCAGCCATTCGGCGAGGACCTTGCGCCGATCCTTCCCCGCCACGTTCGGAGCCGCCCCCGCCAGAAACTTCGGAGCCATCAATCGGTTGTCGCGGATGTGCCGGACCCCGCCGGATCCCCTATTGAAGACAACGGTCTCCCTGGGGTCCTCCGCCTGCTTGCGCCCGACCTGGCCGAAGAACGCCGCGAAACCGTAGTAATCGTCCATGGTCCAGCGCTCGAACGGATGGTTATGGCACTGGGCGCACTGAATACGGATGCCGAGGAAAACCTGGGCGACGTTTTCCGCCATCGACGTCGGGCTGGTTTCGACCATGTAAAAATTCGCGGCGGGCGCCGTGAAGTTGCCGCCGCCGGCGGTCAGCAGCGTCTTGGCCATCCGATCAACCGGCACGTCGTTCAGGATCGCGTCCCGGATCCAATTGTTGTACTGATACATGGCCTTGAAGCTGATCCGCCGGGAGGCCGACTCGATCCGCAACAGCTCCGCCCACTTCATCGCCCACACCTTCGGAAACTCCGGGCGCTGCAGCAACCCGTCGATCAGCTTGGCCCGCTTGTCCGAGGCCGCGTCCGCCATGAACTCGTCGAATTCCGCAACGGTCGGAAGCAGCCCGATCACATCGAGGAAAACCCGGCGAATGAAGATTTCATCACTACACGCTTCGGATGGAGCGATCCGAAGTTTCTTCAATTTCTGATGAATCAGCGCATCGACATAGTTTCGCACCGGCGGGTTCGGCCAAACGAAGTCCAGCTTTTCCGGCAGCACGATGACCTGTGAAACGACGGCGAAGGGTCCGAATCGCGCCAGGATGTGGGACTCGCCCCGCTCGCCCGCCGTGACCTTGCCGGCCTCGTCGATTACGGCGGCCCGATCGTCCGTGCTCGAAAAGAGCGCCAGCCTCGTGACGTCCCGGTCGGTTCCGTCGGCGTAGAGGGCACGCACGATCATCTGTTGAGTGGAACTCTTGCCCTCGAGCACGGATTGCACGGGCAGTATTTCGATCTTGGTCAAGGTCGGAAGGTCGCTCGGATCGTTTCGGGCCCCTTCCGCAATCCAGCGCTCGAGGATGTCGTGAAACTCGCCGTCGCGATCGAATCGTCTGCCGCCTTCGTGCGCCACCGTGGCGGTCGGCTTCAGCAGCATCAGGCTCTGTGCGGGGTCGGCGATATCGAGTCGCCGTCCGCGGGTCTGGCGGGTCAGGTGCATGTAATCCATATTCGGGTCGAATCCGAACAAGGACAGGCGAAACCCGTTCTTTCCGCTTGCGCTTCCGTGGCAAGACCCGGCGTTGCAGCCGGCCCGCGCCAGGATGGGCTCGACGTCATTTCGAAAACTCGCGGGCGGCACGGCCTTCGCATTGCGCACCAGCACCTCGGCCTGCGCCGACGTCTCACCGAATCGGGCTTCCAGAGTCAGCGATCCATCGGCGATCGGCGCGATTGTCCGGTCTTCGATTGCGGCGTGTCCGGCAGCGCTGAACGTCCACGCGACCTCGGCCGAGACGTCGCGCGTGGTTCCGTTTTTCAAGTGGGCCACCGCGACGACCTGCTGGCGATCCGTTGCCGAATCGAGTTGTATTCGTGCCGGGAATATCGCAAGAGATTCGACGGCCTGATCGGTTGATTCACCGTCCGCGAATGAGAGGGTCGTAGCCGAGAGCACGGTCGCGACAACAACCCACAACGCACCGGCGAGACGCCGATGCGCCCCATCAGACGTCTCCCGCGCCGTCGGGACGGTTTTTCCC
>JAPULF010000413.1 GCA_027295245.1 Planctomycetota bacterium | reverse complement strand
GAAGAAAAACAATAAATAGACGGCTAACGTTCCAGGAGCGGACGTGTCCATTCAGGCATGGGTCAGGGAGACGCGGTCGTGTTCCAGTAGGCGTCCTTGAGGGTGGTCCAGAGTTCATCGGGCACGAGGACGTAGATCGCGGCGGCACCGAGGATCAGGAACAAGAGATAGAACAGCCTGAATATGAGCCAGCGTTTCTTTTTCATGACGGATCGGTCAGGAATGCCCTAACAGGTCTTGGCAAAAAGGACAGGCGCCTCGCGGATCGTGGTTCTCGGTAACATGTCGGCCGTTCGGTCCGGAGCCAGTTCCTTTTCACCCCAGTTCCTAAAGGCGGAGCGGCGATTTCATTCGCTGCAACCTCTTGTTTTCCTGATCGCGTAGCTCAAGCATTGTCAGAACGGGCAGGCCGAATCTGTCAAAGAGTCTTTTTCGATCGGACAGGATTCCGGCGTGATCCGTGATGTAGCTGGGGGCGTCCTTGCTCACGGACAGGAGGTAGTCGAGAAACAAGTCGCGACCGGCTCCGTCGGTGTAGCGACCGGCGTAGTCGCGTTGGTATTCTTCCGGCGAAAGGCGTTTGGCGTCGGCGGCCCATTTGAGCAAACGGGCCTTGTACTCGGCGAAGGCATCGTCATCGCACGTGCCGCGCAACAGGGATGCAAAGGCCCTCAAGAGTCGCATGGCGGCGATTGTACCAAGGATCGGCGTGGACGGGTGAAAAGCCGAGTCCGGACCGTCGAACCCGGTGCATTCTTCGATTGAGTTGCGCAGGGGCTTGTTCCCGGCTTTTCGAGGAAAGAAAAAAGCCCCGGGCCGATCGCCCGGGGCTCTTGTTGTTCATGAAGAGAGGACTGCGAGCTTCGAATAATGCGGCTAGTCCTGGTCGGCCGGTGCGTTCTTCGCCGGCGGGGCCAATTTCGTTTTCACGGAAGGTGCCACGAGTTTCGCATTGGTCTTCGCGGCAGGCACCGCGGTCGGCCGGGTCAAGCGAGCGGCGGTAGGCCGCCCCTTGGTCGGCTTGAGTACCGTGGCGACCGGGTTGCGCCTGGTAGGAATGGCGCGCTGCCGGATCGGTACGCTCAACTCGGGATATCTCGGATTGTCCGTCTTGATCTTGATCGTCTCACCGCCGGCGGACAGTTGGATTCCGGCCGGAATAGTGAGGACGATCTTAAACGCCTTGCCGGGGGATGTCTCCGTGAGTTCCGCGGTGATCGCGGGGTTGCTGAGCGTCAGGTCGGAGACCTTGAGCGGCGTCTTTCCGCTGTTGCGGATCGTGACAAATCGCTTGGTATCCTTGATCAGGTTGCCCTGGACCGTGATCGCCGAGGGCGTGACCTCCACCTCCGCTGTGACGTAAGCCGAGGAGGCGAACGACAAGGTGGGCGACTCGGCAACGCCGGTATCGGCCGTGATTCGGCCGTAGTTGTTCCCGCCCTTCAGCGGGGTCAAGAGTGTGACCGTGATCTCGGCCTTCTTGCCGGCTTCGATTATTTTGGACTCGACCCGGAATGCCGGATTGCTGGAACGCAGATTGGTCAGATCGAGCGTTTCGCCGACGTTGTTGACGACAGTCACTTTCTTCGACAGTGGCTTGCTCGCCATTTCTTCGGCCGACATCCGTCCGAAGCTGATGTTTCGTGGCTTCACTTGGACCGCTTGCCAGACCTCACCGGTCATCTTGACGGACGTGGGTCCGCTACCGGGGATGTTGGTGAAGATGCGGATATTCTTGGTGACGGTGCTACTGAGCGACTTGGTCTTGATCTTGATCGGGATCTTTCCGGATTCGCCCGGCTGAATGATCCGGTCATACTGACCGGCGGTGCTGCACCCTCAGCCAGGCTTGACGGCAAGGATCTCGAGGGGACCGGTGCCGTTGTTGGTGAACCAGAAGTCGTGAATAACGTCGGCTCCGGCCCGTATCCTGCCGAAATTATACGTCGGCGTGTCAAACTCGATCTTCGGGACTTCGCCGGGTTTCAGCGTGACGGTCGGTTCGGGGATATTCTGCTTGGTCCTGGGAGCCGCCTTGCGGGCGGCCCTGGGCACGGGCGGCCCCATGACACCTTTGGACGGACCCGCATTACGGGCGCGGATGTCCGGCCTGAATTGCTGCTTGAATGCTTTTCCGGGTTTGTCCTTGACGATCGCGTTCTTGCTTGCGTCGTTCGTCGTCGATTGGGCGTGCGTCGTTGTGGCGCACGTCACGATAGAGAGCGCCGCGACCGCGGCTGCCAGTCGACCGAGTGTGGTCGATGCTGATTCGGCAATTCTCATGGTGATGCGTCCTCCGATAATTGAGTCGCCATCGACCGACAGTGGTCGAAGGTCGTCACAAGTCTATCACTTGCACGATCGGCGAGTGTGTAACGTCTTTGTAACGTCGTTCGCGTATCGCCTCGGGGGGTCCGGAAAAACCGATGATTCCGACCCGCGAGCTAGGATTTCGGGGGGGAGTCGACGTCCGAGTGTCTAAGTCGCTCGCCGAGAAGCATGCACAGATCCTCGAGCAGTCGACGCGGCTCGATGTCCGGCGCGGGCCCCGCGAATTCGAAACGTATTGAGTCCCCGTCGGACAGGGCCATTTCGAGTGATTGCGTTTCGTTCGCCGCGTTTTCGGACGGTTGCGCGTTCCAATCAACGATCGCGCCCCGGTGACACAGGGCGACACGCGTGCAA
>JAPULF010000412.1 GCA_027295245.1 Planctomycetota bacterium | reverse complement strand
ACATCCAGCCGTACATAGAGCTGTTCCTTTCCGGCGCAATCGCCTGTCCATAGGATCAGCGCGGCGTGTCGCGTTCGGATCGATCGGCGATTGCAGCCGTGCGGCAGCCTCGATCGCCGTGCTTGCGATCATCGGTTGGTTTCCCGCTCGTCGAATTCCCGGCGGGCGGCGGTAAGAAGGTCTATCCACGGCGCTTGGTCCTTGACGTCGTCTCCGTACTGGAAAACCCGCCGGATGTCCTCGCGTGGATCGTCGCCGCGCGCTCGGCGCAGTCGGGCGCGGTGGACCAGGGCGGTCGCTGACAGGAAGTTCACGCGGTTGGGGCAGCCGTCGAGTCCCTTGGCGAGGCCGAGCGTTTTCAATGCGGCGTTGAGGTCGTTCTCGTCCGACGACAGCCGGGCCCTCTCGATTTGAAGCTCGGCGCGGGTGACGACCAAGTCGTAGTTGTTCGGTTGAAGCGCCAGTGCTTTGTCCATGTGGCTCAGGCCGTCGTCGATGATCTCTTGGACTCTTTTCGGATCCCCCTTTTCACCGTCCGCGGCGAGCGCCTTGGCCTCCAGCAAATAGACCCGGCCGAGTTGGGCCATGGCGTCCACGCAGTCCGGGTAAATGTCCACGGCGCTTTGGACGCAACGGCGGGCCTCGCCCACCGAGCCGCGTTCGAAGTAGGTTTCGGCCTTGGCCATGTGGGCCTCGTAGTCGCTGCGGCGTACGCGGATGGCCTGATCGTAGCTGTCAATCGGGTCGCCGCCGCTGAATCGGAGGGCGTCGCCGCGAAGACGCCATACGTCTTCTATGTCGGGGTCGTCCGCAAGAATGCGGTCGCAAAGCTCGATGCATCCGGAATAGTTCTCGTCGGCCAGGCGCGACACCGCTCGGGCATAGTCAACCTGCCAATGGAGCATGTCGGAGCCCAGGCGTTCGGTTTCCTTGAATGCGACCTCGGCCTGTTTCAGCCGTCCGCGAGAGTCGGCGATGTGCTGCTTGACGCCGAGCGGGCTGAGGTGTTTGTAGGCCCTTTGCTGTTCGCGCAGAAAGAGGGTCAGGTAGAGCTTGCCCATCTCGAACTGGGCGGCGGCCCGGTTGGCGAGGCGGTCGATGGAACGCTCCATTTCGTCAAGGGCCTGATCGAGACATCCCCTGCGAAAAAGGGCCACGCCGCGATAGAAACGGGCCCAGGCGAAATGCGGGTTGTCCGCGATGATTCCTTCGAGACGGTCGACGATGGCGTCGAGCTTCGGGTGGAAGCGGCTGACGTTCCGAGAAACCCGATACAGGTTGGCGTCGTACGAAGCGATCTCACGGGCGATGTCCATGCCGATGGTTTGGAACAGGTCGGGATCGGTGGCCGGTTTGCGAGGTTCGGCCCCGACCAGCTTTCTGAACCACTCGGTCGATTCGGTTTGCACCGGTTTGCCGCCGAGGTAGGCATCCAGGTCGGTCACCACCTCGGCGACAGACTGATATCGCCGGGCCCGTTCCTTTTGCATGCACTTGAGAATGATCGCCTCCAACGACCGTGGGATCGACGGATCGATCGAACGCGGCAGGGGCGGATCTTCGTGCATCACGGCGTGCAGGATGTCGACAAGATTGGGGCGCTCGAACGGGTGTCGGTTGCATAGCAGGAAATAGAGACTGGCGCCGAGCGAATAAATGTCGGAACGGGCGTCCACCGCGTGAAGGTCGCCACGGGCCTGCTCCGGGGACATGAGCGCGGGCGTGCCGACCGGGGCGCCTTCGCGACTGATCGTGACGCCGGCGGGGCCCTCGATGTCCCGAGCGATACCGAAATCGGTGAGATACGCCCGTCCTGCGCGGTCAAGCAAGATGTTGGCGGGCTTGAGGTCGCGGTGAACGATGCCCTCGCGATGAGCGTGCTGCAACGCCCCGGCCACGCGGCGAATGGCGCGAACCTTGCCGTCGGTGTCGAGGTCGGCGTCCATCAAGTTGGAACCGTCAACGTATTGCATGGCGATAAAGGGCATTCCGCCGCTTTCGCCGAACTCGTAGATCTGCACGATGGCCGGGTCGTTGAGTCGCGCGGTGAATCGGGCCTCGCGGCGAAAACGCTCCAGGTCGGCGGGGCGGGCGTCGACGAGGAATTTGAGGGCAACCGTGCGATCGAGCGTCTTGTCGTGGGCCTTGTAGACGACGCCGAATCCGCCACGGCCCAGACACTCCAGTATTACGTACTTGTCCGGGGCCTCGACCTCGGCGGCCTCGGTCAGTCCGCGCGGGCCGAACAGGTCCTGCGTGATGGCTTGATTGAGGATTTCCTCCGTCCGGCTCATGGCCCTATTTTAGTGGGTCCGGTAGGCCGTCACCAAGCGCCGTTTTCGTATAGATGCCGAATCGCGTGGGGGCCTTAGAATGTCCACACAATGTTTCCAACAACGCTTTGGTCCACGATACGGCAGGCCGGCAAACACGATCCCGGGGCGTTGCAGCGATTCGCGGAACGGTATCGGCCCGTGCTGCATGACTTCGTCCGTCGTCGCGGGTTCGGCGAGAGCGATGCGGAAGACGTCTGTCAGGATGTGTTCGTGCGTGTGTTGTCGGGCGCGGTGTTGACCGGGGCCGATCCGGCCAAGGGCCGTTTTCGAAGCCTTCTGCTGACGATCACGACCCGTGTGATGGCGGATCTGGCGCGGCGAATGCAACGCCAACGGACCGAATCGCTGGAACGGGAGCCCGCGGATCGAGACCCGGATTTCGATCAGTCGTGGGCACTGCACCTCGCTCGTACGGCCCTCGAGCGGCTCCGCGAAGAGGGATCGCCTTACTACGAAGTGCTTGTCGACCATCTATCCGGCAAGCCTCAGGACCGAAAGCGGCTCTGGAACGCTCGGCGAAAGCTGATCGCGTTGATCCGGCACGAAGTGGCCTTGACGTGTTCTTCGCACCGGGAATTCGAGGAGGAAGTGGCCTATTTGTCGGGGTTTTTGAGGCCCGGCCTTCAAAAACCCAAAAAAGAATGAGACATTTCGCGGCCGCACGCGATGTATGCTTGAGGTGTTGTCACTCGGTTCGTGGACGGCCGGAGTATGCGACCCGGTGCCGGTCCCGATGGCAAAACACGATATGTTCCGGGTGGTTTCAAAAAGGCGGCCGCCCGGCTCTCGACGGCGTACGAGGCCATGGTGCGCCGCCGTCAACCCGACTCCCACTCCACCCGAGGCAGTGGTCCGTGCCGGGTCGCTTGTTGCCGGAATATGCTCGCCCGGCCAGACGGCGGCGGCCGGACCACTGCCGTTTTGGAGAGGCCGCAACGGAACATCGCCGACCGGGTACCGTTGAAGGGCCACGCGAGCCGGATCGCACGAGCAACCAACTGGAAAGGGTAGGTGTCATGGGTGTTGTGGTCGTTGTCGGAACCGCCAAGGGAGCGTTCATTCTTCGGTCGAACAAAGATCGCAAATCGTGGGAGATCGAAGGCCCGCTCTTCAAGGGGTGGAAGGTCACCACGGCGGCCCGGGATGCGGACGGCACGTACCTGTTCGGCACCGCCAGCGATGTCTACGGGGCCGCGATCCAAAAGAGCAAGGACCTGAAGACGTGGCGGCAGGTCTCGGCGGGGCCGGCCTATGCCGAGGGAGGAAAGCATACGCTGACCCAGGTATGGAAGATCTTGCCGCACAATGGCGTTTGTTACGCAGGCGTCGCGGAGGCCGGGCTTTTCCGGAGCGAGGACGGAGGCGAAAGCTGGGAACCGTTCACGGGTCTGAACGAACATCGCACGCGGGACGCATGGTGTCCGGGTGCCGGCGGTTTGTGTGCCCACGCGATTCTGGTCGATCCGCGGAATCCGAAGCGGATTTGGTGCGGCATCTCGGGGGTCGGCGTGTTTCGATCGGACGACGGCGGGGTTTCCTGGAATGCGAAGAACAACGGCGTGCCCGTCATCATCGAGGACAAAGACTACTCCGACATCGGGTTCTGCGTACACGCCTTGGCACAAGATCCAAACAGCCCCGATCGCATTTATCGGCAGGACCACAGGGGCATGTTCCGAAC
Source organism: Planctomycetota bacterium (assembly GCA_027295245.1). Lineage (GTDB taxonomy): Bacteria > Planctomycetota > Phycisphaerae > UBA1845 > UTPLA1 > JAPULF01. Next base: position 1,879 of record JAPULF010000412.1, on the reverse strand, counting down.
GAGGGACGGGGGTGAGAATTGGGAGCGGATTGAGAACGGGCTCGATTCGGGATTCGGTTTTCCGGTGGCGCGAGACCGGGCCTCGGGAGCGCTCTTCATCGTGCCGCTGGAAAGCGACGAATATCGAGTTCCGAAAGACGGCCGGTTTCAGGTATTTCGGTCCCGCGATGACGGGGACTCCTGGCAGCCGTTGAGCCGGGGCCTGCCGCAAGAGAACTTCTTTTCGATCGTGCTGCGCGGCGCCATGGACGTCGACCATCTCGATCCCGGCGGCGTGTATATGGGAACTACGTCGGGGGACGTCTTTGTGTCCGTCGATGAAGGCGACAGTTGGACCGCGTTGCCGTGCAGGCTGCCTCGCGTGCAATGTGTGGCGGCGTTTGTTGACGATTAATGCTCGAGGACGGCGGCAACATGGCAACGGTTCAGATTCGGCTACCTAGCGTCATGGGGACCGTCGTGGAGGGTGCCCTCCAGTTTTCGATAGAGGCCGAATCGGTGGGAGGGGCGCTCGAAGTGATCGCGAAACGGTTCCCGCGCGTGGGGCTCCATCTGTTCGATGAAACGGGTGGGCTTCGCCCGCACGTGCTTTGTTTTCACAACGGCAAAAACACGCGTTGGCTGGACAACTTGGACGGGGCCGTGAACCAGGGCGATACACTCTTGTTCATGCAGGCGGTCTCCGGCGGGTAGCCGCGCTCGCTTCGCCCCAGGTCTGTTTATCCTCAAACGCGCGGCGCTACGGGTGCCGCCGGTCTGGAGTCTATTCATGGATTTCCGAGTCAAGCAGGCGATCGAGATCTTGAGTCGCACGCCCTCGGTATTGCGGGCGATGTTGGAGGGGCTGAGTGAACCGTGGGTGCTCAATAACTACGGTGAGGAGACGTTCAGCCCTTTCGACGTTGTGGGTCATCTGATTCACGGCGAACGAACCGACTGGATTCCGCGGACCCGTATCATCATCGAGCAGGGCGAGGCACGAACATTCGACCCGTTCGACAGATATGCGATGTATGAGTCGAGCAAGGGAAAGCGCATCGCCGAACTCCTCGAGACATTCGGGTCTCTCCGCGCGAATAGCATCGAGACGTTGCGCGCCATGAAGCTGACGCCCGAGCAATTAGCGCTTCGAGGAATGCACCCGCGATTGGGCACCGTGACGATGGAGGCCCTGCTGGCGACCTGGACGGCTCACGACCTCAATCACATCGCTCAGATTGCCAAATCGATGGCCTATCAATATCGCGACGCGGCCGGACCCTGGGCGACGTATCTTTCGATCTTGCAGAAGTGACCGTCAACATTTCACCACAATCCCGGCACGAGTCGGTACCGCACCCTTAGGGCGTATTCCGCATAGCCGTCGAGTTGCTCGCGCAGGAAGCGATCTTCGATGATCGTCCGGCGGAGCATCAGACCGACGATCGGGGCCATTGGGGCGAGGGACCACCAGGACCCGAGCGCGAGTGCACCGCACGGAAAACAGATCATGGCGGCTATGTATCCGGGATGGCGAATCCACCGATACGGCCCATCGGTGATCAAATGGTGTCCACGTTCGGTCTGTATACGCACGACGGGTGAAAAGAACCGATTGACGGTCACGGCCCAGCCGGAAAGTGCCATGAAGAGTCCGAGCCCGATCAGGCCGGCGATTTGCAATGCGAGGGGTACGGTGTCCGACCAGTGAAACCGCCCGACGTCCAGTCCGGCCACGACCAGGTGTGCGATCAGGAACGGCATCGCCATGAGACGCAGTTTCCGGTCGGTTCCGCCGGGTCCCGGGCGCATCCGTTCCGTCATCAGACTCTGATCGATGTGACGGGCCGTAAAGATCATGACACTCAAATTTACGGCGAACCAGGCCCATATCCACGGT
>JAPULF010000411.1 GCA_027295245.1 Planctomycetota bacterium | reverse complement strand
AGCAGTATCCAAGCCGAATCGACCAGGGCCTACGCCGGAGTAGACCGATCCCTTCAACAATGAGCAACACTGAGATCACCATGCCCAGAACCGAACCGGCCAGAGTCCAGCCCTGCCAGCCCTGCATGGTCCCGAAGATGTCGGGACCGCCGCCCTTGGACACCACATCTTCCAACGCGCTCTGCACGATCGGAAAGAGCAATCCCATGCACCCGCTGAGTACGCCTAACGAACCGAAAACAATTGCGACGATTCCGAGGACCCTGGGCCAATCACTCGGCGACTTGGACCGCGCGGCAGCGACGGCCGGGGGCGGTGCGATCGGCGGGTGAGCGGGTGTTTCTTCAGGCGGAAGATCGGACACGCCGGACCTCCTGGGGATTGGGGCTTCGCTTCCGAATATACCGGAACACGACCAGTGTAACGTCAAGGCACCCAGATTCACAAACGGATAGAGATGGGGGAGTTCACATCCGGGCCGTGGGAACGGAATCGACGCGAGGGTCGTTAAATGTTCTCGGCGAAGTCGAATTCCTTCCGGCGAAACCACCACCAACTCACCAGCAGGAGCACGACCGAGACGGCGGCGGCACCGAAGAAGGAAAGACCGAGCGGCGAGCGGCCCAGAATCAGGCAATCGCGGTAGGCCTGGATGATCGGCGTCATGGGATTCAACTGGATGAGGGCGGCCTTCCAGCCGGCGGTGGCCTGGAGCTGATAGACGACACAGGTGACGAACATCCACAATTGAATCACGGAACGGAACAGAAAACCCACGTCGCGATAGTACAGGTTCGCCATGGAAAGCGCCAGACCCAGCCCCGCCATGAAGGCGAGCTGCACGACGATCACGAGCGGCAGGTAGGCCACGGTCCAATGAAGCTGGTAACTCCAGCCGTTATCGGCAACGTGCATGTACAGCGTCAGGCCGCCGAGCACGGTGAGGGCGATCAGGAAGTCCACGACGGCGCTGCCGATCGCCGCTAACGGAAAGACCTCTCGTGGGAAGTATATTTTCGTCACCAGGGCGCGGTTGGAGACCAACGAACCGATGGCGCCGCTCATGCCGTTTGCGAAAAACATCCACGGGACCAGTCCGCTGAATGCGAACAGCGAATAGGGCAGCGCGGTGTCGCCGGTCAGCCGGCCGCTGGGAATCCCGATCACCGTTCCGAAGACGAACGTGAATACCAGCATCATCATCAGGGGAGGCATGACAGCCCAGGCCGCCCCCAGCGCGGAGTGCTTGTATCGAACACGGATGTCGCGCCAGGCAAGCATCCACATCAACTCGCGGTAGCGGTAGAGCGCGTTGAGACGCTTGAAGACGTCCCCGCTGGTTTCGACATGGACACTGGTTAACGTGTTCAATTCGTGCTCCCGCGGCTACACCGTGTACCGCTCGATGTGCGAATTCGAGACGCCCCGTCCGGCCAACTCGGCATAGGCCCGGCCGTAACGCCGGACGCAATCGTCGACGCGGTGATTCTGTATCACCGTCCGCCGGGCGGCCGCGCCGATGGAATCCCGAGCGTCGGCGTCTTCGAGCAAGAACTGGATGGCGGAAGCGAGTTCGACCGGATCGCCCGGCGTGACCAGCAGGCCGGATTCGCCGTGGTCAATCACCTCCGTATTCCCACCCACATTGGACGCAACACAAGGCAGCTCGCAGGACATGGCCTCCAGCAGCGAGTTCGAAAGCCCCTCATAGAGAGACGGAAGAACGAAGAGATCGGCCGACTGCATCCAGGGCAACACGTCGGCCTGTTCGCCGACGAAGCGTATATCAAAATCCGGTAACTGCCGGGCCGCTCGGGCCTGTATCTCGCCGTCCAGATAGTCGCCGCCGACCGCGACCACCGTGATTCTCGGGGTGTACTTCCGCATCCCGGCAAGGGCATCGAGTAGCACCTGGTGACCCTTCACGGGTTTGAGATTGGCGACCGTCAATACGATCAGGCGATCGGGCGAGAGATTCAGGGCCCTGCGAATCGTGAATCGACGGACGGTCGGCGAGAATCGATCAGGGTCGACACCGTTTGGCAAGACATCAAAGACTTCGCGATCGATATCAAGCTCGTTTGCGATCGAGCGGGCCGCGGAATCGCTGACGGCCCATCTGGCATTGCAACGCATGACCGCCCGTCGATAGAGGGCCCGGCGCAGCCGGCTGAAGCGACGGCCGTTTCGTTCGAATCCGTGAAAGCTGAATGCAATGCGGGTGCCGGACGTCTGCCAGCCCGCCAAGACGGCATCCAACAACATCGAGAGTCCGCGGACGTGAAGAACATCGACGGATTGCTCACGAATGATATTCGCCAATCGTCGCGACCAGAGTGGATCGCGACCCGTGGAGGGATCGGTGACGACGCAGACATTGTTACCCGGCCGATCCCGTTCCATCCGCACCTGTTGGGCGGTGCAACCGCGAACGACCAGGACGTGTCTGAAGCGCTCCGCGGGCAGTCCATCGATCAAACCGAGAAGCCGGCACTCGAGACCGCCGCGCCCGAGTTGGAACACGGGATGGCAAATGGTCGTGACGGCGGTCGAGGACGGCACGGCCCACCCAAGGGCGGGCGGCCGATCCATGACGGGCGTTGCGATCGAGGAAGACATGGTTTAAACGGCCTTTCGGTCGGCGAGCCTGCGAGCAGATGTTGCGCGGACCGCATCCTTGGTCGGTCGAGACATCCACTCCGAATTCAATGGTTTATCGGCGTTTCCGGGGGCACGCTCCCCGGCGTCGAGCACAAAGTGGGGCGATGTGTGTGACATGCGACGGAAATGGCGTTGATCCGTTGGGGTTATCAGATCGACGCAGGCAAGAACCGCGCCGCGATCGGCAATCGCTGCGCGTTCATACAGACGGCGCGGTACCGCAATTTCGGCGCGACCGGTAATATGCACATGTATGGAACCGAATATCCCGGAGTCGGCGGTATGTCTGAAGTGTGGCTACGCGCTTCGTGGACTCCACGAGGCGATCTGTCCCGAGTGCGGGCG
>JAPULF010000410.1 GCA_027295245.1 Planctomycetota bacterium | reverse complement strand
TAGACGTGAAACGGTATTCCAGGCGCCCCGCCCCTTCCGGTGTGGAGATGCAGATCGACTGACCAGGATTTCTACAGGAGTCGAATCCCGTTCAACAACTTCGGCCGCCATCCGATTGCGGATTCACGCCCTAAACCGCGGCCACCGGAAACCCCCGCGGCAACGGCGGCAAATCGGTCTCTAGCACTCCAATGATCCTCGGCCAGAGCTTGATCGCCTCGGCAACCATCCAGACTTCCAGCGCGCAAATGATCACGCCGGCGACCACGAGGTGATACTCACCCGCCTGCCACCATCCGTCGGCGCCCAGCACCCCCAACTGATACAGCATCGCGAAAAACGGCACCACCAGCATGAGCACCGCGGGCCCGGCGATGAACCAGGTCGGCAGTTTCCGTCGCGCGAAATAGAACAACACGACCATGAACGCCAGCCCGGCCAGAAGCTGGTTTGTTGCGCCGAAGATCGGCCACAGGATCAGCCCGCCCTTGCCCATCCCGGTTGCCCAGGTCTGCCCCGGCGGCGGAATGGCCGCGACGATCGCCGCCGCACCGACCGCCAAAAGCGTGGCTCCGTGCTTGGTGGTCAGCGGACGGATGTTGGCCGTGCTTGCAAGTTCCTGGATGACGTAGCGCTGCAATCGCGTGGCGGTGTCAAGCGTCGTCGCCGCGAACGACGCCACCAGCACTGCCATCAACGCGACTGCGACCTTGATTGGTATTCCCAGGCTTGCGACAAAATTGGCGGCGCCCTCGACAAACGCGCCGACCTTCGCCGCGAGACCGCCCGCCGCAGACCACGAATCGTAGCGGTTTTGCCATGCAACCGGGCCCGACAGGATGGCTTGGCCATCCTCATCAAAGGTAAGCAATCCGTTGTGCAACACGGCGGACTCACCCCGTTCAAGCTTGTAAGTTCGGGAATATGCCACGGCGATCTCAACCTCGGTTCCGTCTGGTCGCCGGAGGCACGCATCATAGAATCCATCGAATTCGCCGTCCGTCTTCGGATAGAATGAGAAATACAGTCTCTGCCCATCCGAATAGTTGTCTACGCCAAAAGACCACTCCTTGTCCGTCCACACTGGGTTCGGTATCGAACGCAGACCCAATCCGGCACAGCACGCCAGGATTACCAGGACCGCCAAAAACCCTTCCGTCAGCATCGAGCCGTAGCCGATGAACTGGGCGTCGGTTTCACAGGCGATCTGTTTGCTGCTGGTGCCGCTCGAAACCAGACAGTGAAATCCACTGATGGCCCCGCATGCGATGGTCACGAACAAGAACGGCATGATCGGCGGAGCGCCGGCGACTTCGGTCCGAACCATCGGCGCGACCATTGGCGCCCCACCCTCGGTGAAGAACGTCGCCGCCCCGATGCCGCATACCAACAGCAGCAGACCGAGGATAAGCAGGTAGCTGTTGACGTAATCCCGCGGCTGGAGGAGCAGCCAGACCGGCAGGACACTCGCAAAGTAGCAATAGACAAACAGCGCCAGCGTCCACGAGATGATCGGGCTGATCGTCAGCCCCGCGATCGTGAAAGGCTGGATCTTGAGTTGAAGAAACTCGAACTGCGCCGCCAGCACGATTGCGCCGATCATGATCAAAAGCGCTATCAAGGCCGGCACGTGCGGGCTGATTCCTTTCTTGTAGATCAGAATGCCCACCACGATCGCTACCGGCATCGCCAACCAGACTGCCAGCACGCTCGCCGGATACATCGCGAAGATGCTCGCTATCACCAGGCCGAAGATCGCCAGCACGATCGTCAACGCCAGGAACAGGATCAACAGGAACAGGATCTTGACCCGTGGATTGATCAGCCGACCGGCGACCTCTCCGATCGTCTGTCCCCGATTGCGAATCGAGACCACCAGCGCCCCCAGGTCGTGAACCGCCCCGATGAAGATGCTTCCGAACAACACCCACAAGAGCGCCGGCAGCCAACCCCAGATCACCGCCAGTGCCGGGCCGACGATCGGGCCGGTCCCCGCGATCGACGTGAAGTGATGACCGAAAAGGATCGCCTTGCGCGTCGGGACGTAGTCCTGCCCGTCGTTCAATTGTTTGCTGGGCACCGCGGCCTTGGCGTCGAGCCGGAATATCTTGCGGCTCAACCATCGGCCGTACGTGTGGTACGCAACGATGTAGAGAACCAAGCTTCCTACGGCAATGGCGAAGGTTTCCATGAGATCGATGGTCCCTGGTGCGGCTCACCCGGATTCATTCGAAAGGCCCAACGTATTATCCGTCCACGCGGCGACGCCGTCGAGCGTTCGGTCGGACCTCGAGTCCTTTTTGACAGGATTGTGCGCGATTGCCGTGAAAAGACGCGATACGCCGGAACGATCCGTCCGGGGAATCGCCTCCCGTGATCCGAGAGATTCGGTTGCGTAGTTGATGCGAAATTCAAATGGGTTTGGGCGTCAGACCAGGGCCGCGATCTGCTCGTTTTCGAGTGCTTGATCGGTCGGCACCATCGTGATCACGTCCCAGGGGCAGACCTGGGCACAAAGCTTGCACCCGATGCAGACTTGCAGATCGATCGTGCAGATGCCCATGGCGTATCCGGGGTGAAGGGGATCCCGGATCTTGTCGATGCAATCCACCGGACAGACGGTCACGCAGGCGTCGCAGCCGGTGCAGAGATCCTCGTCCAGGATCGCAAGCTGTTTCGGGAGTTTCTTTTTCTTTGCCATGGCGGTTGGTTTATCGGCTTACTTCCGGCCGCATTTGACGGTTTTCGGCCGCGGCCGATCGTTCGGGTCCATCAAGGGAAGATAGCATTCAGGCATCGATTGGGCAAGGTGAGGCGAGTATCCCCGTGTCGGCCTGCAAACCGTGCCTGCGTGCAACGCCGACCCTGCTGTTTATTTGATATCGCAGGCTATTCAGCGACGGGGCGATCGTCGTCTGGCGCTGACGGTCGGCCGTGGAATCAGATGGCCCGTGCTGGAGTCGTCCGTCTGATTCGGGGGGCGGGCGAGCCGATCGGCGGCGGCGCTGTTGTCGGCGCTAGCGGGTAAGACATCGTGTTTGCCGTCTCGTCCCTTTCCGTTGTGGCCCTTGTGGTCTTGGGATACTGCTATTCCGTTGCCACCTACCGGCTCTGCGGACTGGACGTTTTCGGACGCCGTGCCGGCTGAGGCTGCAACCGAAGTCGCCCGGATTCTCTGTTCCGCTTGTCCGCTAATCAACTCGTCCGTCGTGATCAGGATGGCGCCCTTGGCCTCCATCTGACGCATGGCCAGATCGGCATCCGGCGGACTCCAGAATCCACAGGCGTCCTTTACGACAACCACCCGTCGAAGACGGGCCATCAGTGAAAGCACGGCGGCCTTGACGCAGCACTCCGTGATGACGCCGAAGACGATCAT
>JAPULF010000041.1 GCA_027295245.1 Planctomycetota bacterium | reverse complement strand
AGGGTTTCGGGCGCCGGGGTCATGATCTCGCTGACCGGATTGTCTCTCACATCGTCGTATTGATGCGCGACTTTCACGAGAATATCACGCTCACTGACAATGCCGATCAAGGCCTGGCCTTCGTACACAACCAAGGCGCAGCCTACATTGGCCTCGGACATCCGTTTCACGATCGAGGAGATCGGCGTGGTCGGCTCGACCAGGATCATGGTCCTGCCTTCCACGGCAGAAATCGGCGTTCGGGTAATACATGCTGAAAGGTCTGGTTGCACCGAATCGGCGGGCAACAATTCGGCGGCGCTGTCCGGAATGTCATACTCGGTCAAGTCGGTGCCGCAGCTCTCGCAAGCGTCCGCCCCCTGAATGTTGTCAAACTCGCAAGAGGGGCAAATCATCGAAAGCTCCAGATCGCCCAGTGTCGACCGGCCAAGTTCGCTCAGCATCGCCTTGAAACGTCGAGCTGTCAACCTTCGGCGGGGGGCTCATTGGAAATGCGTCTCAAGCTGTGTTTTCGGCACACTTCGTCTGAAACTGCTGCCGGCCTGCCCGAGGCGGGCACACTGCTAATCCACAACCCAGGTATCGCCCTCATTGAGCAGATCTTCGAGCCGACCGGGGCCCTTTGCTCTGGCGGCCTGGATCTGGTTGAGCATCTCAGTGTCAAAGCGCGGGGCGTCCACGCAGCGATAGACACCCATGGGCTCGGGAAACTCCGGATGCCGCATACGACTCAGCAGGTACGCGAGGCTGGGCTCAGGGGCCTTTTCGTCGTGGAACAGGAGGTCATCCTCCTTGATGTCGCCGCCTAGCTTCACGATCTCCGGATTCATGCCATGGAGACGAATCCCCTTCTCGCGATCCTTGCCGAAAATCAACGGCTTGCCGTGTTCGAGATACAGCGTGTTCTCGGCCTTCACTTCCTTGTCGCTTGCGTATTCGAAGGCCCCGTCATTGAAGACGTTGCAATTCTGATAGATCTCGACAAATGCAGTGCCCTGATGGGCCGCGGCGCGGCGAAGCGTTTCGCCGAGGTGTTTAACGTTCACGTCCATCGTGCGTGCCACAAAGGTCGCCTCCGCTCCGATGGCGATCGAGATGGGATGGATCGGGTTATCGACCGACCCGAACGGGCTGGATTTCGTTCGTTTGCCGAGTTCCGACGTTGGCGAGTATTGACCCTTCGTCAAACCGTAAATGCGGTTGTTGAAGAGCAGTATGTTGATGTCGAGATTGCGGCGGATCGCGTGAATCAGGTGGTTGCCGCCGATGCTGAGTCCGTCCCCGTCGCCCGTTACCACCCACACGGACAGGTCCGGGTTGCCGACCTTGACACCGGTAGCAATCGCCGGCGCACGCCCGTGGATCGAATGCACGCCGTATGTGTTGAGATAGTAGGGGAATCGGCTCGAGCAACCGATGCCCGAGACGAATACGAATTTTTCAACTGGAAGCCCGAGTTCAGGCAGGATCTTTTTCGTTTGGGCAAGAATGGAGTAGTCGCCGCATCCCGGGCACCAGCGGATGTCCTGGTCGCTCGCAAAGTCCTTGGCTTTAAGGACATTGAATCCTTGGGTACTCATTGTCCGCTCCCCTCCGACAGCACTTCCATGATCCGGCCCTCAATCTCGGAGATTAGGAATGGTTTGCCCTTGATTTTGTTGAACCCAATGGTGTCCATCATTAGTTCGCCACGAATGACACGTCGGAGCTGACCGGTATTGAGTTCGGGGATCAGCACCTTCTTGTAGCGTCGCAGGACTGCTTCCAGATTCGCCGGAAACGGATTCAGATATCGCAAGTGTGCCGCGGCGACGGAATGACCGGATGACTGAACGCGCTCGACTGCGCTGCGAATCGCGCCCGAGGTCCCTCCCCAGCCCAGAACCAGCAGGTCACCTTGTTCCGGCCCCAGGACGGTCAATTCGGGAATGTCCAGGGCGATCGTGGCGATCTTCTTTGCCCGAAGCCGAATCATACGTTCGTGGTTTTCCGGGTCGTAGCAGACGTTGCCGGTAAGGTCTTCTTTTTCGAGTCCGCCGATTCGGTGTTGCAGCCCGGGTGTACCCGGCAATGCCCACGGTCGGGCGAGATCGGCGTTGCGCTCGTACGGCATGAAGTCCTGCCCGTTGCCGCCCTCCGGGTGCTTAACCTCGATCTTGGGCAGCGACTCGATCTCAGGAATCAGCCAGGGTTCCTCCCCGTTCGCAATGTAGCCATCGCTGAGAATGATCACGGGCGTCATGAATTTCATGGCAATGCGACACGCTTCGATCGCGATGTCGAAACAATCTGACGGCGAGGCGGGCGCGATGATACAGACCTGGCACTCTCCGTTGCGACCGTACAGGGCCTGGAGCAGGTCGCTCTGTTCGGTCTTGGTCGGCAGGCCGGTACTGGGGCCGCCGCGCTGCACATTGACGATGACCAAGGGCAGTTCGGTCATGACGCCCAGGCCGATGGCCTCGGCCTTGAGTGCCAGACCCGGACCGCTCGTTCCCGTCACGCCCAGATTGCCGGCGAAGGCCGCACCGATGATCGAACTCATGGCCGCAATCTCGTCTTCGGCCTGAAACGTCTTGACTCCGAAGTTCTTCCGGCGGGACAGCGCGTGCAGGATGTCGCTGGCCGGTGTGATCGGATAGCTGCCGTAAAACAGGGTCTTGCCGGACAACTCCGCCGCCGCGACCAATCCGATGGCAAGGGCCTCGTTGCCGCCGATTTTCCGGTACTTGCCCGGTGGCAGGGTGGCCTTCGGCACCTTGAACTGATGGGTGAAGAACTCACAGGTTTCGCCGAAGAAGTAGCCGGCCTTGAGGGCCTTGGTGTTGGCATCGACGACGTCAACGTTTTTGGCGAACTTCGACGAGATCCACTGCAAGGTGGAATCCATCGATCGGCCGTACAACCAATACACTAGGCCGAGGGCAAAGAAATTCTTACAGCGGTCTACCTGCTTGGCGCGGAGCGGCGAATCCTTGAGGGCGGCCCGCGTCAGCTTTGAAATCGGTACCTTGTAGACCTTGTACTTGGAAAGGCTTTCGTCTTCCAACGGATTGGAGTCGTATCCGGCCTGCTTGAGTCGGCCCTTGTCGAACGAATCCTCGTTGACGATGATGATCCCGCCGTCGAACACGTCTTCGACGTTCGTTCGCAATGCCGCCGGGTTCAGCGCGATCAGGGCGCTGACGCGATCTCCCGGCGTGTGGATTTCGTGGCTGCTGAAGTTGATCTGGAAACCGCTAACGCCCGCTAGCGATCCGGCCGGCGCACGAATCTCCGCCGGAAAGTCCGGAAACGTGCTGATGTCGTTTCCGAATATGGCCGAACTCGTGGTGAGCTGCGTTCCGCACAACTGCATTCCGTCGCCGGAATCGCCTGCGAATCGTACGGCTGCTTGCTCGATTGACTGGACCGGCTTGGCAACCGACGGTTCTTTAGTGTTGGCTTTCATTGGAATAACGTGAACCCGTTCTCTGTCAGGCGAGGTGGAACCCCCCAGGGGCGCCTCGTCTATGCTCCCTCCCGAGACGACTGAACCTGTCCCGGTTTGAGGGGCAGGTTGTATACATCTTTCGGAAAGTGCTCAACCATGTAGTGAATTATTTCTCGGACCGATATGCGTCCTTTTATCGTCCCATTCGCGTCCAGCACCGGCAGGTGGCGGTAGCCGCCGTCACGCATTTTCTTGATGACCGAGCCGATCGCTTCGCCCTCTCCGGCCGTGGTGGGATTCGCCGTCATGAAGTCGGAGATCGGTCCCTTCAGGCTTTGCCCTCGGGCCAGAACGCGCTTCAACAAGTCACGCTCCGTGAAGATACCGACCAGCCGTTTTCCGTCGTGCACCGTGATGCACCCTGTGCGATGCGCCTGCATCGTCGACACGGCCGATTGGACGCTCGTCGCGGGTGCTACCGACGGAACCTCCTTCCGCCGCAGGACCGCGACCGTGTCTCGCCAGATGTTGTCTCTTAGTGGCACCGCGCGCTTTCCGTAGACTCGGCTACAATTATCACAGCATAGCGGGTGATAACCCGTCGATCCAGCCCGACAGCGCTACATCGCCCGGTTTCTCAATGGTATTCACAATTTTCCGTCCCGGCCAGTTCCGTCGGCTCGGGAGGGTCCGGACATCCAGACTCCACTTCAGCGTCCGCCGCCGTGGCTCACCGGGCAAACTCGAAAGCCGTCGGCCTATCGCCCCCGGCGGACGCGATTCAGACCGGGTCCAAGCCGCCAATATGGCCGGGTGCCGCTGGTCCCGATGTAACCCGATTCGCGGCCGGGATTGGCATCGGGACCTGTCCGTGTCGACTCCGGGGGAATTGATCACGCCGGGACCCGTTGAATCCCGGCTTGAGCCGTACAGAGAGCCGGTCGGACTGGGATTCTTGGGGCGGGCCCACCTCGCATTGCGAGAGCCACTTGATTCGGCCGGCCCCCCGGATACACTCACTCGCCCCGCAATTCCCGGCAGTCGGAAATCGGGGCCGAACGCACACTCGAAAAGCGGCCGTGGCGGAATTGGCAGACGCGCTGGCTTCAGGTGCCAGTGGGGGCAACCCCGTGGAGGTTCGATTCCTCTCGGCCGCAGTAGTTATTCTCTGAATCTATCGCCGAAGCCGATCGGGCAGGCGCTTGCCGCCCGAATTTCGCGGTACGGAACGAATCGCCTGCGAATCCACTCGTCCGTCGAATGAGCCCGTCGCCGCACACCGCGACCGACCCGAAACTTGACCCTCCCAACCATTCCAAGGAAAATAGTCTCTGGTCATAGACGTTCGGAGGGACGTTCTTCCGGGCAGTGCCCGCGCGGGGTCATTTCTGTATGTGAAGCGCCGTCGAATCCAAGGAGCGTGCCGCGATGGCACGAAAGCGAGTCACTCTTGCGTCGCCGGACGGGCCCGAGATCCCGGGCTACCAAGTGCTGAGTTTCATTGGCTCGGGCGCATGCGGCCGGGTCTGG
>JAPULF010000409.1 GCA_027295245.1 Planctomycetota bacterium | reverse complement strand
GACGCGGACGGTTCCGTCGGCGATCAGGGTTGCGAGCGGGGATTCGCCGAATGCGGCCGCGTCGGACTCCATTTTCGCCGGGGCGTCGAGGTATCGAATCTGACAAATAATCATGACCGAGAGCGGCGTTTCGACGCCGGTTTCGACGTTGTATTCGCCGAATGAGCCGCTGAGTGACAAAGCGACGGGAAAGCCGCGGTAGCGGCCGACGTACGCGTTCTCACCCGCGGGTGAGAGCTTGATGCGATCGACGAACTCGGCGAGACGCCGGGCGAAATCGTCATGCTCGGTCATGGGTTCTGTCATCGCGTTCACGCGTCTATTTGTCAGCGTTGGGCCTTGCGAGATTTGCGCAATCCTATCCGAACGCTCATTCGTATCCAACAGGCTTTGTCAGGTTCTGCCGCGTAAGAGGCGGTGGCGAAAGCCCATTGCAGGCCGCAACCGTGAGGATTGCGGACCTTTGCGGGCACCGGCTGAGCGGTCCGTAGTCTCGATCGCGATCGGGACGGCTGGGATCACACTCCGATTCTCAAGCACGCCTTCACTGTCTGCGGGGGCTGAATCCGTGGGCTCGGCGGCGATTGCCGAGGACGACCGCGAGGACGGCGGAGCCGAAAAGGACCGACGAGACTATGCCGACGCGGATGAAGGTGCCGCGGAGGCCTTCGCGGGTGCGGTCGATGTCTCGTTGGAGGGGGCGGATGATCTCGAGGACGCCGCGGACGTCGCCAACCTTCCAATCGGTCTTGGGGCTGTCGGGATGACTGTTGTGGCAACCGATGCAACTGGCCTTCATGCGACGCGGCGAGGCGAAGCGGAGCGACGGACGGCCGTCCATTTCGGTGAATTCATGATAGGTTGATGCCCGACCGGCCTTGAAAATGTCGAGGGCGGTGCGCTCGAATTCGTCCTGGGGTCCGCCGTTTACGCGCCAGGGGAATGGAAAGTCGCTGTAGAGACGCACCTGCATGCCGGACTTTGCCTGGCTGATTCGGCGGCCGGCTTCTATCGTGAAAGTCGCGGGGAGCGGCATCGAGCCGGGTTTCGATTTGTATTCGTGGGTGATCTCGATCTGGTGGGGCCGGACGCGCTCGACGATCTCGCTGTAGAGGGTGTTCATTTGTTCGAGCATTTCGGCCTGCATTCCGGCGCTGTCCCGGGCGGTTTGTTGGACCAGTCTCTCGGACAGGTTGGACAAGTGGACGAAGCCGACCGCGGAACCGAGGGTGATGGCGACGAACACGGCGGCGGCCAGTGGATTTCGGCGGCACCACCGCGATAGTCGCTCGGCGCTGCTGATGGGACGGGCGCGGATCGGTTCCCTTTGCAGGAAGCGTTTCAGGTCATCGGCCATGTCGCTGGCGGTGTCGTATCGACGTGCAGGGGTTTTGGCCATGGCCTTGAGGCAGATTGTTTCGAGGTCGTGGGGGACCTTGTCGTTGAGCCGCCTCAGGGGTCTGGGTTCCTCTTCGAGGACCTGCAGCAGCAACATTCGCCGGTTGCCCTGGAATGGGCGTTCGCCGGTCAGCAGTTCGTAGAGGACCACGCCGAGGCTGTAGATATCGCTACGCGCGTCTACGTGGTGGGAATCGCCGCGGGCCTGTTCGGGGGACATGTAGGCCGGGGTGCCCATGATCTCGCCCTCGGCGGTGACGGTGATGTCGCCGGCGTCGCGCTTGGCGAGTCCGAAGTCCATGATGTGGGGGCGGGCGTCGGGGCCGATCAGGATGTTGGAGGGCTTGACGTCGCGGTGGACGACGCCGTGTTCGTGGGCGTATTGGAGGGCTTCGGCGATGTCGGCGACGAGCTTGGCGACGTACCGGGGGTCGGCGTCGGACTCGCTCGGTCCGGGGTCGAGGGTGCGGCCGTCTATGAGTTCCGTTACGAGGAAGAACACGCCGTCGTCGGTTCTGCCGGTCTCGTAGACGGTTACGATGTTGGGGTGTTTGAGTTGGGCGGCGGCGCGGGCCTCGCGGAGAAACCGTTCGTCGTCTTCGTTATCGAGGAATCGGGGGGAACGTTGGATCTTGACGGCGACGAGGCGGTCCAGCTCGGTGTCGCGGGCGCGAAAGACGTAGCCGAAGGAGCCCACGCCGAGTTCGTCGATCAGTTCGAATCTGCCGATACGGACCGGGCCGTCCGCGAGGTCGTTTGCGATTTTTCGACCGGGGTCTACGACGAGGTCGTTCGAATCGGGGGCGGATCGGGATTCGAATGCGCCGCGGGCGGCGCGTACCCAATCGCGTGGGACGTGCTGATCGGTTTCGGCGTCTGCCGGTGGAGGGCCTCGGAGTTGCTGCAGGAAGCTGTCCGAATGGCCGTCGAGCGTTTCGAGCGATGACTCGCACTTGGCGCAGCGCTCAATGTGGCGGGCAATGCCTTGAAAGTCATCGTCCGGCAGGTCGCCGATCGCGAAGGCCGTCAATCGGGCCGCACTAGGGCATTGTGATTGGTCCATGCGAGAGGTTCCGTCGCGAGCCGCAAGAAGCGGTTGCTGGATTTGCGACCGATCCGCCTACGAGTTCCTGCACCATTGTATCGATTTGTCGTTACGCGACCGGGCCCGCAAAGCGGGATCGGGATGCTGTTTTTACCGCCAGCGTGCCCTATAATGGCTTTTCAATCAAGGAGTTGCGTACCCCATGGGGATTCGCCGCCGGAGACTGGTCCGGGTGCTGGGCCGGGTGCTGGGGCCGGGTGCCTGGGCGGGGGGTGTAACGGCTTTGAGTTTATTCACCGTGTGGTGCGTTTGGCGGATCGATCGGGCGCGTGGGCACGTGGCTCGAATCGTCGTAGTGTTGCGACCGTCTCGCTCTACTTGTAGGGAGACGAACCATGGTGAGTAGGCGGATGATTTCGATGACCGAATCGGCTGAACATTCAGCGACGACAAACGGCAGTTTGTTCAATACGCGCTACACGACGCTTGCGAGCAACACGATCGACTATTGGATGCTGCCGGATGATCCCTCGATGACCGAAGCGCGGGTGCTTCAAGCGATCGAGGGGGCGCCGGTGCTCGATGAGGCGTCGCTTCAGATTTACCTGCACGTTCCGTTTTGCGCGCAGCGCTGCCGGTTCTGCGCGTTTTCGGGGGGCAACAGCCTGGATTTCGCGGAGGCGGAGCGCTACACGCGCTTGGTGGTGTTGCAGCTTCGAGACCTTCTCGATCGTACTCGCATCAAGGGGCAAGCGATTCGATCGGTCAATATCGGAGGGGGGAGTCCCGACCTGCTCGGTACGCACATCGGATACTTGTTGAAGTCGATGCGCGATCTTCCGGGGTGCAGCGACGAGACGGAGTTCTCGGTCGAGTTTACGTTGAGCACCACGAAGCGGGAGTTTATCGAGGAATTGGTGCGCTACGACGTGACCAAGGCCTCGTTCGGGATACAGAGCCTCGACCGGCAGGTACGGGAATACATGCGGCAGCCGAAGAGCCTGCAGTCCCTGGAACAGGTGCTGGGTTGGATCGACGGACGGATTCCGGTGGTGAATGCCGACCTGATCACCGGCATGCCGGGACAGGATTTGAAAATCGTGCAGTCCGATCTTCGGGCGTTGATGCACGATCCGCGGATCAATTGCATCAGTTCGTATGTGCTGACGGCGGCGGCGGCGCCTTCGCTGCTGGCGGGGGTTGCGGCGGGTGATATGCCGCCATTGCCGAGCGCGCACGAGCGGGCGTTGATGCGGTTGGACACGTACGGCACGTTTCTGCGCGAGGGATGGACGCGCCGGGGTACGAACACGTACGTCAATCCGGCACGGGTGGTTCCGGAAGTTATTCGGCGGATCGCCGGCAACGAGTGCATCGGGGGGAGCCACTACGAGGCGTTTCTGTTGGGGGCGGGTCCGCAGGCGGTCTCTTCGCTGCCGGGGGCGCGTGTCGAGAACCGGGTGGATATCGACGGGTGGTGCCAGGCGATGGAGCGCGGGGAGCATCCTTTTCACCTTTCGAAGTGCTCGGACGTAGGGCAAGAGGACACGGCGTTGTGGGTGTTTCCGTTGCGATGGGAGGCGCTACCGCAGGGTCGCTTTGATCGTATGATGTCGAAGGGATCGATCTCGGATGAACAACTGGCGACGCTTGGGGCGTTCGAGCGGGAGGGACTGGTCATCCACACGTCGCGCGGCTACGAGTTGTCGATCCTGGGCGAGGTGTTCATGGGGCACCTGGTACACGACCTGAAGAAGGACTCGGGGCGGCGTGCGGTGGACGATTACGTGCGCGAGGGATATGCACTGGGCAGTGCGATTTCCTCGGGGGCGGTTGCGGATTCGAATTCGGCCAACAACCGCCAGATCGCCTTGCCGCTTCTCGGGAAAGCGAGCGGATGATTGAGAAACTGCGGCGGCTGCCGGGGCGCTCTATTTTCTGTTTGCGGGGACGACCATCACGCGGTTTGGGTCTTTCGTTTTTCCATACTTGACCATCTATCTGTCGGAGGCCCGCGGGTACGGCGTGGACCGGGTGGGGCAGATTCTCTCGGTGGGCAGCATCGGGCTGCTGGCGGGTAATTTCACGGGCGGCTGGCTGACGGACCGGTGGAGCCGGAAGCGGACGCTGATCGCGGCGTTGGTCTTGAATGCGCTGGGCTTTTCGGCACTCGCTTTTCACTTCGAGTCCGGTTGGTTCTACGCGCTGTTTCTTGCCGTGGGGTACTTTGGATCGGGGATGTATTCACCGGCCGCGAACACGGTGGTCGCCGATCTGGCGCCGGAGGACATTCGTCCTTTCGCCTACACCGTGAATTATGTTTGCGTCAACCTGGGGATGGGTCTGGGTCCGCTGCTCGCGGGGTTCCTGGCGGCGTATTCTTATAATTGGATCTTTGTCGGGGACGTGGCGACTTCGCTGGTGTGCGCCGGATTGATCGCGATCGGCGTGGGCGAAACGTTGCGGCGATCGAAAGGCGACGCCGCGACTCGGTCGGGGCGCACGCGATCGTACGGGAAGGTGTGGCTGGGGCATCCGATCGTTCTGATATTCTGTCTGTCGTTTTTCTTCTTGATCGGGCCGTTGATGGGGCTGGAATACGCCGTGCCGCTTCTGGTCAAGACGGTCTTCATGGCGCCGCTGGCGTTCGTCGGCGTCATCTATACCATCAACGCGGCCTGCATCCTTTCGTTGAGCTTCTTGATCGAAAAACTGATTCGGGAGCGGAACGAATACCTGATGATGGTCGTGTCGGGGCTATTCTGGACGGCCGGACTGATCATCCTTCTTTCCGGTTTCTCCGTTGTGGCGCTGATGGTCTGTACGGTGGTTTGGACGATTGGCGAGATCATTGCATCGATACTGGTTCCGTCTTTCATCGCCAAGCGGGTGGCGCCGGCCGTCAAGGGGCGCTTCATGGCGCTGAACGACATTGTGCGGAGCTTCGCGGGCGTGGTATGCCCGGTGGGGCTTGGTTTGATCTGGTCGAACCTGGGTGTGACCTGGGTGCTGGCGGTCCTGGCGGGGCTGCCGGCGGCGGGCGTGCTTTGTTATCTGGCGATGCTTGTGTTTACGGCGCGGTCGCGGGGGGCGAGGTCGGCTGCTCCCTTGGCGGTGGAGACATGAAACATTCCGGCGGGGCGGTCCCGACAGTGCCGTCCGAGCGGATCGCGCTGCTGGACGGTCTGCGCGGTTTTGCGCTGCTGGGCATCCTGTTCGTGAACATGACGTGGTTTACTGGCTTCGCGGTCCTGTCGTCGGAGCAGAGGATCGCCTTGGGTACGTCGGGTGTAGATGCGGTGGTCTATTGGCTGATTCACTGTCTGATTGACGGGAAGTTCTGGTCGCTGTTCGCGCTTCTGTTCGGGGCGGGGGCTGCGGTGCAAATGGCGCGTAGCGAGGCACGTAGCAAGGCGCGGGGGGGGCGGTTTCGGCCATTTTACCTGAGACGGTTGACGGTTTTACTGGTTGTCGGACTGGCTCACGGCGTGTTGGTTTGGTTCGGCGATATCGTGGGCATTTATGCGGTGGTCGGGTTTGCGATGTTGTTTTTCGTTCGATGTTCCGACCGTGCGGTCTTGGCTTGGGCGGCGGTTTGTATGGCGGCCCCAATCGTACAGGGCGGAATCTGGCTGGTCGCGTACCAGAGCGCGGGGGCGACCGCCGTTCCGGCGATCGATCCCGGGCACGGACCCGCCGAGTTGCTGGGTTCATTCGGGGGTGGAGGGTATTGGGAGGCATTCGCGGCCAATTGGGCGTTTCTGAAGGAGCGCTGGTTTCTGGCGGTTTACGAGGGACGGTTTTTCAAATTGCTGGGGATGTTTTTGATCGGTCATTGGGCCGTTCGACGCGGGCTCTTTACGGAGATCGAGCAGAATCGGCGGTTCTTGATTCGAGTCGTCGGCTGGGGGTTGCTGATCGGTGTTCCGGCGAACATCGTCGCCGCGGGACTGGCGGAAGGCGTGCCGCTGCGGCCGCCGTCGCTTTCGGGCTGGTTGGTGGGCACCGTGAGAACGGTGGGCGTGCCGGCACTTTGCTTGGCCTACGCGGCGGGCTTGTCGCTTCTGTTTCATTTTCGCCCGGTGGCGGGTCGGGCCTTTTCGCTTTTTTCGTTTGCCGGCCGGATGTCGTTGACGAACTACGTTGTGCAATCGCTGGTCGGCGTGGGACTTTTCTACGGTTATGGTCTCGGGTATTGGGGGCGGATCGGGGCAGCCTGGTCGATCGTTCTTGTTGCGGTGATTTTCGGCGTCCAGATCGTGCTTAGCGCGTTGTGGCTTCGGCGATT
>JAPULF010000408.1 GCA_027295245.1 Planctomycetota bacterium | reverse complement strand
CATCGTCGTCCTCGTCCGCCGACGGAATGATCAGGCACAACATCTGGTTGGCGCCGTAGGCGTAGGCGTCACCGGCGTTGTTGCCGATGCCGATGGACAGGTTCGACCCCCGCTTTCGAAGGTCATGAAGCACGGCCCGCTTGGACTTACCCGGCCGCGGGCCATGATGACCGGCCCCGCGGGATACTTCTTTTCTTTTAGCCAATCAAGGGTCTTGTCCAACAGGAAACGCGGGCGGGCGGTTACATAGACGATGTGGTAATCGTTGGCGATGCGTCTGAGCGTCTCTTGCGAATCGTGGACGGGGTCGGAATCGTCCGCATCTTCGAATATGAGTTCGGTGTACTCGGTCTCGGCGATGGTGTCGTCGATGTCGACGGCGACGATTGTGCGATCCTCGTCCCAGCGGTGGATGGAGCCCGCCGCCCGGAGTTTCCGCCCGGCGAGGAAGGCGCGGGCCTCGAAGGTCTCGGCGTCGGTCGGGCCATCGTACTTGACAGAGGTCCGGCCGTACTCGTCGGTGTCGTCTTCGCCGATCTCGCGCCCGTCGACATGGAAGCGAACGTCGAAATCCTCGAGGGAACTCCGTAACCCAAGCACTGGTTCGCGCTCGACGAAGGCGACGAGCCGAAGGGTGTCTCCGAGCATGACGGCATCGTCGACACTGAGCACGGGCCGCCCGCAGGCGCCGAGAACCCACGTCATCGCCGGGATTACGCTCGTCAATGCGATTCGGGCAGGCCGCGTCATTATTGCTTCGGTTTCTTCAAGAGCGTGTAGTGCGCAAACAGGTCGTTTTCGAGGTCCATAGGGCGCTCGCCGCGGTCCCACCCCAGGGCGTGTGCCATTTTTCGAACCGCCTCGGAGTCGTCGCGGTCGAACGCAAGGATGTCAAAACCCGCGGACTCGAGCATCGTCTTTGGAAACGGGCATCGTCCGTCCGCCCAATGTTTGTAGGGCTCGTGCGGCTTGCTGGGCGCCGGGCAGATGTTGTAGATCATCATCATCCCGCCGGGATTGAGGGCGTCGAAGAGCGATTTGACGAACGTCGCATCGTCTACGCCGACATCGACCAGTCTGTTTTTGGGAACGGGTCGCTCGGGATGGAAGAACCCGTTCTTGAGCGTGTTCTTCGACGTGATCAAATCGAAGCCGCCGGCGACCGCGTCCTTCGCCTTCGGCTCCGCGGGCCAGCGACCGATGACCATGGAGACTTTTCCGTTCGGTCCTTCGGGATTCTTCACGAGACCTTGATCGCCGGGCTCGCAGTACATCGCCCGAAGGAGTGAATCGACGTCCACGCCGACCGCGTCGGCGCCGCAACTCGCCATCAATCGGAGATGTCCGATCGTACCGCAGCCGAAGTCCATGACGCGTTTTTCGGAAAGGTCGCTCAGTCCCGCCCTTCCGAGCAGTTCGAGCACGCGAGAATAGGCCATCGGCGTGCCGAATTTGGTGGTGTAATAGAACGACTCCGAGACTTCGATCGGGTCCAGTGCATCCCTTTCCGTTTCGTCGAGCTTTTCGGCCTCAGCCTTGCAGAAATACTCGCGCGTCTTTGGATTGCGATAGATGGACCGAGGGGCATACGCGGGCAAGTCGGCCGTCTTGCGAAGAAACCGGCCGGCGACCGCGGACTTGACGAGCGGTCGGAGGGCCGCAGCCTCCTGACGAAGCAGGGCGGCGCCTTCGATCGCCTGCGGCTTGGCGGGCGGTTCGGCCTTGGAATCGTCGCCGGTGGCCGGAGAAGTCAGCGCGATGAGCAGCGCGAAGGCGGTCACACACTTCATGGTCGAGTCTCCGTCCTCTCTTGCCAAGGATTCATGTCGCAGAGTCGTTCATGGATTAGAAACGGTCGCATTCTACTTCCGTGCGGGCGTGCGTTTCCTTTTCTTCCGAGCGGCGGCCTTTTGGATATAGGCCGCGGCGTCGACGATTCATGGCCGGCTCCTTTGATATGTCGGTTCGCCCGAACGAGATCGGCTCCATGATAGGGGCGTGCGGCCGAGACGTACAAGTTGTGCGGGCCGCGTCGACGGAATCGATAAGTTCAGAATTGACAGGTGGTTGGCTGGTGTCGGCCGTCATGTTGCCAACGTGAGTATCGTGAGTTCGAATCTCGTCGCCCGCTTTTCCGCCCGCTGTTCGCTTCTCGAGGTCCATCGTGTAAAACAGATCGCTCCGTCCGATTGTTGAAGGGCAACATCGGGACCGCGGGATTGGAAATCCACGGAGTCGAGATTGCGCCCGTGAGGCGTCTCTATTGCGACCCGTGCGAGAGAGGCAAAGGCGCCAGCGTATGGCTCAGGAAGAGCAGGTTCTGGTCGTCGAGCGCACCGTTCTGGAAGAGGCGGGGGTGTTCGAGGGTTTTACGTTCGAAGTGGATCGCTACCTGCAGCGGCTGTTCGTCGCCGGGGTGCCGCGATTCATGCCGAGGTCGCTGGCGGAGACGGACCCCGCCTACAAGCAGATTATTCCGTATGTCATCTTGACCAGCGGGGGGAAGTACCTGAGCTACGTTCGGGGCAGCCGGGCCGGGGAGACGCGGCTGGTGGGTCGCCGGTCGATCGGTATCGGGGGACATATCAACCCGATCGACAGCATGCCCTTGTTCAGCTCGGATTTTCGCGACGCCTATTTCGGGGCCGTCGAACGCGAGGTGGCCGAGGAAATCGATGTCCAAACGGGTCACTCCGATCGTGTGGTGGGGCTCCTCAATGACGACTCCACCGACGTCGGGCGGGTGCATCTCGGGATTATTCACCTCTGGACCCTTGATTCCGCCGCCGTGAAGAAAAGGGAACAGATGATTACGCAAATGGCATTCATGAGCCTGGCAGAATTGCACGGGGTCCGCGATTCGTTGGAAACATGGTCCCGTTTTTGCCTCGACCCTCTCGCGGAGATGACGCGCCGGGGAGAGGATTCACCTGGTGAAGCCGAATCTGAGTGGTGAGGTTTCGTTTCATCCGGTGCCGGCCGCTGTTCATTTCGGACGCATTCATGTGCGACGGTCGAGCTCGAGGAGCAATGTCCGGTATTCGGTTTTGCAGGGCGTTCTCAGACTTGATGCCGCTCGGTCGATTTCCCTTCTTCTTGAACTTCGGGGGTGGCGTCTCGATCACTCTCTCGTCATGCCGAAGTCGCCCTCGATCGGCGTTCAATTCGGCCCGCATAACCGGTTTAGTTTCGCTCGGGCCAAAGCCGCAACTGACCGATCTGTTCGGAGATGATGCGACCGACGTAAGGGTCCGAGTTTGTGTCTGACAAAGCGACAGTCGGAAGCAGACCCCAACGATTGCAGGCCGGCGGGTCGGGCATCATGGGGTCGGG
>JAPULF010000407.1 GCA_027295245.1 Planctomycetota bacterium | reverse complement strand
ACCCGGGTGGCCCTGATGCGCGACGTGAAGGACAATCGTCAGTACTGCAAGAAGTCGGTTTCGGCCTCGGCGGAGAACTTCAATTCCCAGGTTCGCCAGCTCAAAAACGAATTCGACATCGGCATCCAGAACAACCACCCGGTCCTGCGGAAGACCTTTGAGTACGGGATCGTCAAACGAAAGCTCCGGGCCGTCGAGGCCTACAACATCCTGGCGTACGTGGACGGGGTACCCCTGGACAAATTCGCGAATAGCACGTCGGTTTCGCTCACGCTCAAGGTTTTCTGGCACGTGGCCGACGGGCTGCACGAACTGCACCGCCGCGGCTTCGTCCATGCCGACCTAAAGCCGCAAAACATTTTGTGCCGCAAGAAGGGGCGACCGACCATCATCGATTTCGGGCAGGCTTGCCCGATGTTGACCCGAAAACAGCGGATTCAGGGCACCGAGAACTTCATCGCGCCGGAACAGGTGAAGAGAAAGGCGCTGGATCAGCGGACGGACATCTTCGGGCTGGGGGCCACGATGCACAAGATTCTGCTGGGCTGCCCGATCGAGACCGCGCTCAATACGAAAAGTGTTCGCAAAAGCGGCGCGGTTCGGCTGGACCAAATGTGGAAAGCGAACACTAAGAACATCGATCCGGCCCTGCTCAAGCTGATCGAGGACTGCGTTCTGGACGAGCGGGCGGCTCGTCCGGACTCCATGCAACTGGTCAAGGATCGACTCGAGGTGGCGTTCGACCGCCTCGCCCAGACGGGGTGATTCACGGGACTCAACCGAAACGTCGCCATGTCCGCCGCGCCAAACGTGCGTCCCGGCCGCGTGCAGGTTCGATTCGTCAATGCTATGTGCGGACCGGCCTTGTGGCCTGCAATTGCAGGAGCGGCAGGCAGCGGCACGACAGGGCGTAGCCGCCGAACAGAATCGCCGACCAGAACAGATCGCCAGCCAACTGGAATTTGAAAAACGGAAGGGCCGCCGCGTAGCCGGTCAGCAGGCCGGCGGGCGTCTGCGGGTACATTCCCATGAACAACCAATGCGCAAAGTTGGTGACGAGGAAAAAGACCACTGAGGAAAGCAGGGCACAACCGACGACCCGCGGCGCGGTCAACTGCTTCTTCAGAACGGATCGGAGCGCGACGGGGAATAAAAGCGCCGCATACACCGTCAGCATGACGCCGAAGTGATAGGTGCCGATGAAGATGTCGCTCACGACCATTGCGGCCAGGATCACGATTACCGCGACGAGTCGGCGGGAAAACAGGAACCCCGCGAACAAGGCCGCGGCCGCCAAGGGGGTGAAGTTCGGGACATGGTCGATCATGCGACCGAACACACATAACCCGACCAGCAGAACGCCTACGCCGATTGCCGTCTTCTTGCTCATGTTCAATGCTCCCGGACGATTCATCGTCATCCACCGATCGAATACGTCGTGAATTTCCAGAGTACGACGTCCGATGGGTTCAGTTCAAAAACGGCGAACCCCTTGTTCGCCAGCTTGTCGTTTACGCGATAGATCCAGTTATTCTTTCCGCTGCCACCGCCCTGATTGGCGAGGTCGTCGATCCTGGTCAGCAGGGCCGTTTCGCCACGACCCTTGTGTTCAAACGCGATACCGTGCGGACTGCGCTTTGCGAAATCCATGGCATCGCTGACCGTCATCCCCTTTTTCCAAGGCACGGCGGTGAAATGCTTCTCGACGCCGTCATTATAATCGATGATCAATCGGACCGTCTGGGTCTTGGGCGGTCTTGTATCGGGCGATCCGCCTTGACCGACACCGAACGCGGCACCGACGACTATGAGGGCGGACGCCGCGATGAGCACAGCATCCGAAATCCACTTTTTCCCGCGGAGCGGGCTTTGCCGTTGCAATCTGCTCATGACGAAGGCTCCGGCCGTGCCGATTTATACGGTCGGTCATTCGCGGCGTCAACCTTGCATCCAGTCGACGGCTTCAAGACTGCGTTTTGCAACACATCTTGGATCAGATGCCGCATAATAACGACATGACATCGGAGATCCCCCTTGCCACGGCCATCCCTGTCACGCCGCCGCCGGAGGCCGCTCCGGTCAAAGCGGCGGATCGCATTGCGACCATCGATGTGATCCGCGGCGTGGCCGTGCTGGGAATTCTGCTGGTCAATATTCAGTATTTTGCTTTTCCGCTCGAGTTTCAAGAGTGGCGGTTGGACAGTTTCCACGGGATCGACAAGTTGACTCGCCTCTTTGTCAGTTTCTTTGCCGAGGCGAAGTTCATCACCATGTTCTCGACGCTGTTCGGAATGGGACTGGCGTTGCAAAGCGAACGGGCCAACGCCGCGGGTCGTCCGTTCGCCGGTTTGTATTCGCGCCGCCTGGTCTTTCTGTATTTGTTCGGGCTCTGCCACGGGCTTCTTCTCTGGTACGGCGACATTCTCTTTTGTTACGCGATTCTGGGTTTCCTTGCGTTGCTGTGCCGGAATCTGAACTCGCGAACCTTGATTATTATCGCAATCCCGCTGTTTCTTCTTCCGGCGGTGACCATGTCCGGATTCGCCGCGCGCGAGCCGGACGAAGATTGGAACTTTGAATTCGGCGATGTGGAACCGGACGAGCAGGTGGCGTCGGCCACGCACGGCGGCGATAGTTCCGACATCGAGAAGGCATTGATTCGAATCCTGAAGGATGAGGAGAGAACCTACCGGGAGGGGACCTGGGGGGAAATCGCAACCGTGCGGGCGCTGCAATACCTCTTGATTGTCGGCCCTTTTACATTTGCGTTTTTCGGCACTCGGACGCTTGCGGTCTTCATGTTCGGCATGGTGTTCATCAAGCTCGGATTATTCGACGGAACCGACCAGAGGCGCGGCACGCTCCGGTGGCTGCTGCTGATCGGGCTGATCGTCGGCCTGCCGATGCAGGCGGTGGCGACCTATTTCCTGGC
Source organism: Planctomycetota bacterium (assembly GCA_027295245.1). Lineage (GTDB taxonomy): Bacteria > Planctomycetota > Phycisphaerae > UBA1845 > UTPLA1 > JAPULF01. The sequence goes on along the minus strand of JAPULF010000407.1, from coordinate 297 downwards.
ATTCGGCGACTCTCGCGCAATCATCGTCGCCACACAGACGAACGCCATGTGGTTCGGGAGTGCCGGTTTGTGTTTGGCATATATGTCCGGGCTGGCACTGTTCTGTATGAACCCGATCGGGCTCCGGCTGCTTCGGCCGGTGGCGGCGGTGGGGCAGATGGCGCTGACCAACTACCTGACCCACTCGATCGTGTTCACGACGATCTTCTACAGCTACGGCTTGGGTCTTTTCGGCGGGGTGCGACACTCCACGGCGCTGGCGATGGTGTTCGGCATGTTCGCGATTCAATTGATTGT
>JAPULF010000406.1 GCA_027295245.1 Planctomycetota bacterium | reverse complement strand
CGTATTCGCTCTTGGATGCGCCTGACGGAAGTTCAGGTTGTCTTGGAATACGTCAACGGCGTCAGCCTCGCAAAGCGGCGACCGGAACGGATCGACCACGCGGTGGACCTCTTTCTGAAGCTGGCCGAGGGGCTGCACGTTCTTCACGAGGCCGGATTCGTACACGCAGATATCAAGCCGAACAACATCCTCCTGCCCGTCGATGGGGGCGTCAAAATCATCGATTTCGGCCAGAGCTGTCCGATCGGGCATCGCAAACCTCGCATTCAGGGCACTCCGGACTACATCGCGCCGGAGCAGGTCCATCGACGCAACCTGACGGCTCAGACCGACGTGTTCAATCTGGGGGCCACTCTCTACTGGGTTTTGACGGGACGTGCATATCCCACGATGATCGCCAAAAAGGGTGGCGGGGACAGCTCCATAGTCAAGGCTGTTCCGACCCCGCAGAAACTGAATCCCGAAATCCCGTCGGTGTTGTCCCGACTGGTCATGGAGGCTTGCAGCTTCCGTCGAAGCGATCGGCCGAAAGACATGCAACAGGTAATCAGCAAGCTCGAAATGTCGCATCGCGTCTTGGCCAAGCGCCGGCGTGCCGGCCACGACATGTCCACGCTCGGGGGAGCTCGCGCCCAACGCTCCGGCAAGCCGGATCCGGCCTCGCCCGACAGGCGATCCCGGGAGGACGCGCTCGATTTCAGCGCCTTTCGCGAATTCACGGCGGAGCAGAGCAAGAAAGAGGAAGAACCACCGGGGAGTTCGTCGTGAGTGAGTCGCCTGTCAACTTTGATCCGTTCAGGGCCGTGGAAGTATTTCGCGAGGCCGCGCGCCACAACTACGAGGATTCGGCGCGTCAGGGATCGATCTTTCGGCTTCCGGGATACGGACAGGTCGTGGCGACCGGCGATCTGCACGGCAATCACACGAACCTGACCAAGCTGCAACGATACGCGGCCCTTGAACGGTGGCCGGCCCGCCACGTGATCTTGCACGAGATGGTGCATTCGGAAACCCACGACCGCGAAATCGATCACTCCCACGAAGTCCTGCTCCGGGCGGCCGAGTACAAGTGCGAGTTCCCCGACCAAGTTCATTTCTTGCAGTCCAACCACGAATTGGCGCAGCTCACCGGATACCCGATCGCGAAGAACGGACGGGCCGTCATCGAAGATTTCAACAACTCGGTGGAATTTGCGTACGGGTCGGACAAGTCCGGGGAAGTCCTCGAGGCGATTAACGAATTCATCGCGTCATTTGGAATCGCCGTCCGGACGGAGAACCGCGTCTGGATGTCGCACTCGCTACCGAACAGCTACGACATGGATTCGTTCGATGTCGGCATCTTCGATCGAAGGCTCGAACCGGAGGATCTGGTGGATCACGGCCCGGTGTTCAAGCTCGTCTGGGGGCGACGCCATACGAGCGAGCAAATCGAGCAGTTGGCGGAAACGCTGCAGGTGGATATATTCGTTCTCGGCCATCAGCCGCAGGAGACCGGGTACGATGTCCGGTTCGATCGCCTGATCATTCTCGCGAGCGACCACAATCACGGGACGTTTCTGCCGATCGATCTGCACAAACCCCCGGAATTGCACGCGTTGATCGCGAATATACGCAAATTCGTCGCCGTTGCCTGATACTCACGCAGAATCGACGCGTTTCGCCGTTTCGACCCGTTGGTGATCACTCACCGGACCGTCGCGCGGACTTCCACCAAGTGCGTACCCGATCAGAATCGTATTGCCTGGCCTTTTCGAGGAAGGTGTCGATCCAGGGTGTCAGGTCGATGACACCGGAGGGCTCCTTGTAGGCGCTCCACTCTCGACCCAAGATATTGAGCGATAGAATTGTCTCACCATCCTTGCCGTGAGCGCCGAGGACGCGCAACTTGTTGTCCCGAATACTCAGAACGAGTCCGAATTGGGTGTATTCGATCTTTTCGGGGATCAATTGTGTCGGGAGCCACGTCGGCCAGGAGAACCCGCCGAGCTTCTCGGCTACGTCGAGGATAAGCGCCCGGTCGATCGTGCCCGGTTCGCCGCGTGGGGGCACGGCGGAGATCTCGATGTCGGCGGCCTGAATGCCGTCATCCACCACCCGAAAAGAATTGACTTTGATCGCAAGCATTCCGGTCGCGGAACCCCGACCCCACCTTCGCAGGATCTGTTCCAGCGACAGGTCGGATAGGCGTCCGTCCACGACGAGGCCGTTGATATGGCCCAGCGCCAGATCGACCCATTGGATATTCAGATCCGCGCATCCGGATAGGGCCGGCAGATTGACCAGCGGCGCAAAGGCATCGAGCTGAAGACCGGTGACTCTCCCTCGTCCCTGCAGGTGCGTTATGACGGATTGAGACAACCTGGCTTCATCGACCGCGACGGAGAGCTGACCGATGATCGGGCCGAACGGAAGCTTCTTCGTGAACTCCGACAGTTGCACATCGGTGAGGTCGCCCCGAAGGGTGACTTCATGGTCGGATTGATCGCTGTGGTATTCGATGGCGCCGGCAAAGCTCCCGCCGGACACATCCGATCCGACCGCCGGACCGATCCCGATGCTCGCGAGCGGCACCTTCGGAAGGTCGAGATACAATTCGGAGACTTCGACGCCGTTCTTCGGTGAAAACCGGGCCAGGATTCGCACGTTCTGACGCACGCGATAGCCGTTCAGCTCCTCGGCAAAGAGCCTGGCTTCGCCTTCGGTCGGATCGGTAAAGTCGATCTCGCCGGATGTCCCGCCGCAGATGATCGACAGCCCGCCCCGCATGAAAGAGATTTCGAAGTCGGAAAGCCCGACGCGGATCAAATCGAGATCCTCGAAATTATGTCCGAGACCGGACTCCAAGACCTGATAATAATCGGTCGTTTGCCATCGGTCGGTTCCGAGGTTCAATTGGCCGTGAATCAGGTCGAGTTCGTGGACGGGCCTGCCGTCTATTTCCCGTTCGTGCCAATGGGCCTCCTTGCACGTGAAGACGCGATCACGGCCTCGTCGATCGGGCAGCCACAACACGACGTCCTCGAATACGCGCGTTTCAAACGAGTGCGGCCGCACGTTGCCGATCTCGACCGGCATTTCGAAAAACCGCGAGAGGTCTTCTTCCGTCGCGCGGCGATATGCGTCGCTGCGGTAGTAGAGTCCGTATCCCGCCGTTGCGCCCAGCGAGCCCCCGACGAGCACGATGGAGATCAGCAGGAGTATCAGTCGATGAGGTCGCATGGTTATTGAAACGCACCCGAGTCAAGGGCCTCTCGAAAGTCCCGGCCGTAAACCCGGGATTCACATCTGTTGAGGCCGTTCGGCGTCGGGTTTTGGAAGGGCCCTGGCGGACTCGAGATAGAACTCGAAGCCGTTGCGTACCTCCGCCATGGAGTCGCCACCGAACTTCTCCAGTAACGCTCGTGCAAGCTCGATCGCCACGACGTGTTCGGCCTCCACGCTGGCAGCGGGCACGGCGCTGATATCGCTC
>JAPULF010000405.1 GCA_027295245.1 Planctomycetota bacterium | reverse complement strand
CCGCCAGGGCCTGCTTTCGGACCCGGGGCCACCGTCGCCATTGGGACCCTTGTGTGAGAAATTCCGCAGCCGCTTGGTCGGAACCGACATTCGCAGGCCCGTTCAGGACGATGGCGTCGCAATTCTTTCGCAGCATCTTTCGCTCCGCACGGGCCCTTCCGCCGTGGGTTTCCATGGCGAAGGCGACCGTAACGCGATGGCCCTTGTTTTTGCCCAACGCGGCGGCGATGTCCTCTGTCGGTACCAAAACGACGCTCTTGGGCCGACCCGTCTTGGCGGATTTGCGTTTGGCCCGATACTTGGGCCGGTAGTCGCAGACCGCCGCCGTGAGCACCGCGGCGTCGGCACGGCGGAACGCGGTCTTGGTTGCCGCCGCCATTTCGGCGGCGGTCGTGACCTGGATGGTTTTCACGTTCGGCGGCGGGGCGATCGCGACCGGCCCGCTGATGAGCGCGACCTCGTGCCCCGCCTTCGCCGCGGCCTCGGCGATGGCGTAGCCCATTTTGCCGGAAGACGGGTTCGACAGAAATCGAACGGCATCGAAATACTCGCGGGTCGGGCCCGCAGTGACGACGATTCGGAAACGGCGACGGATGGGTCGGGGCCGTTTCTTAGCGCCTGTTTTTCGGCTCGGTTTTTTTGAGGACTTCAATGACCTGCTCTGCGATCTGGTCAGGCTCGGCCATGCGGCCCGCGCCCCGGGTGCGGCAGGCGAGCCAGCCCTCACCCGGCGGGACGATGCGAAAACCGCGCTTGACGAGGGCCTGGACGTTTTCCTGAACGACGGGGTTCTCCCACATCCGGGTGTTGGCGGCGGGCGCCAGCAGGACCGGGCAATCCGTGGACATGACCATGGTTGACACGAGATCATCGGCGATGCCGTGGGCGATCTTGCCAATCATGTTCGCCGTTGCGGGCGCGACGACAAAGACGTCGGCGGACTCGGTCAGGCGGAGGTGCTGCGGATCGTAGCAGCCCTCGGCATCCCAGAGCCCCGTGAAGACGCGTCGGGCGGTGAGTGCCTCGAACGTCAGGGGGGTGATGAACCGTTGGGCCGCGTCGGTCATGGCGACCGACACCCCCGCGCCGCGTTGGATCAGCTTCGACACGAGCCCGGCGACTTTGTACGCCGCGATTCCACCGCAAACAGCGGTTACGACCTCGTAACCATCCAAGTCTGTTGGTGTTGGCGTCATGACGGGATGCGGCGTGTCATGGGCCTGGCGGCTTGCACTGGGACTTCTCGTAATCGATGCCGATCTTGCCCTGATCGATCTCGCTTACCGCAATTTCCAGCAGCGTCATATTGCCGGGTTCGATCAGGGGCCGGGCCCCGAACAGCAAGTCGCGCCATCGCTTTTGGATCAGGCGCGTCAGCTTGAATCGACCCCCGATCCGGTTGATCACGTCTTCATTCTTAAGGGCATCTAGCATACGGTTGGGTCACTCCTTCAAAATCGAATCTCTGATTCTCTGGACCGTCTCGTCCAGGTCGTCATTGATGATAAACACGTCATAGCATCCGGCGTCCATGGCGTAGCGGGTCTCGCCGTCGGCCTTGGAAAGCCGTTCGCGGATTGCATCCGCCGGGTCGGTCTTTCTGTCTTCGATGCGGCGTCGTTGCTCGTCCGGGCTCGGCGGCATCATGAAAAACGTCTTGGTCTCCGGGATTGCCTTCCGGACCTGAATGCAGCCATTGATGTCGATCTCGAGAATGCTGACCTCGCCGGTGGCGATGGCCTCTCTGACCGGGGCCGCCGGTGTCCCGTACATGTTTCCGTAGACCTCCGCGAATTCCAGCAGGCCGCCGTTGTCACGCAGGGAAGCGAATTCATCGTGGCTGATGTAATGATAGTCACGGGCACTGGCTTCGCCCGGCCGCGGAGGTCGCGTCGTCACGGAGACGCTGAAGCGCGCCGGGATCGACTCGCACAGTCGATGGCAGACCGTCGATTTTCCGACCCCGCTCGGCCCGCTGATAATCACGACCTTGCCGCGTTTATTGTCGCCTGTCACTGCCATGTTTCGTTCGATCCCATCCGTGTCATTCAATGTTCTGCACTTGTTCCTTGATCCGGTCGATGGCGGCCTTCATCATCACGATACGCCGCGCGATCTCGGCGTCGTTTGCCTTGCTGCCGATCGTGTTCGCCTCTCTCAGCATTTCCTGCGTGATGAACTCCAGCTTTCTGCCGGATTCCTCGGGGGCGGCGCATAACTCCGCGAAGTGCTCCAGGTGACTACCCAGCCGTGCGATTTCCTCGTTCAGGTCGCAGCGTTCGGCGAAGACCGCCACCTCCCGGGCAAGCACCTCGGCATCGAGTTCGATCTGGCCACCGTGAAGCAGCTCCTGCACCCGGCCCCGCAATCGCTCATGATAGTCCTTGACGACCTTCGGCGAACGCTCGCGAATCTCCGACAGGCTCCTTCGCAAGATGTCGCATTGCGTATTGAGATCGGCCAGCAGGGCCTTTCCCTCGACCTGCCGCATGACAATGAGCTTTTCGATGGCTTCCGACGAAAGCCTCGTGATCAACTCACTCTGGGCAGTGCGCGTCGCCTCGTCGGCTTCCGGCGGCTGGCACACACCCGGCAGTTCCAGGAGTTGGCCGATGTCGATTCGAACCGCGCCGTTGCCGTCGGTCAGCGGTTCAAGCTGGCTGATGTATTGCTGTAGGGCCGCTCGGTTCAATTCGTAGGCCGCCGCCGGGCTCTCGTCCTTGATTCTCAGGGAAAACGTGATGCTCCCGCGTCCGAGGCGGGAGCGAAGCAGCTTCTCGACATCCGATTCCAGATGCTGGAACAGCTCCGGCAGCTTGATCGATGCCTTGAAATACTTGTTGTTCAGGCTCCGAATCTCCAACCGATAGGACACCTCGTCCACGTGGATTCGGGCTTCGCCGTAGCCTGTCATGCTGTTGATCATGGTGCTACCCGATGTTCTCCGGCCTCGAGGGCCGGTCGATCAGTCTTGTGAGCGTGAGTCGAATGGAGTCATCAACAAACCGGGAATCCGTCAGGGGCAAATCGAAATACATTCTTCGTCTGAAAGTGCTGTGTCAACCGAGTTCGCGACGAGGGACATTCCGGCATGGAGGCATGCCCAGGGTGCCCAAACTCGTGCACTCCAACAACGCGTTTCCTTTGTGGCACTACTCGTCCGAAGTAGAATCGGCCCCGTCGCTTCCGGTATCCGCTGGGCTCGCCTGGGCGGTGCGTTGCGTGGTCTGATCGAAGAGGAAATTGCCCCCGATCGCCAGCCCCATGAAGATAGCGGTCAGGCAAA
>JAPULF010000404.1 GCA_027295245.1 Planctomycetota bacterium | reverse complement strand
CCTCTTTTCCGACCTGCACCTACCTGCCTTTCCGACCCACAAAGACTTGACGACCTCGCGAACGCGCAGCAGACGTCGCCACTAATCGCCATGCCATGCGCCCCCTACGCAACGGCATCGCGAATCCCTGGGCTCGCTTGGACGGAAAGGTGCGGCGGCGTTCGAATCCAACGCCGCGCAGGATAGAGAACTCGACCTGCGCCCCTCGCCCCCGGCGAGACCGTGGGATATGTAAGACACCGGAGTGAGTAAGCTTCACGCCGGTACGGCGAATACTACCGATAAGATTAGTTGCGCGCTCGAGTAAAGTCAATATGAGTAGACCGGCTCTGCCGATTATTTTTTCTTCACGCCCTGTCTGGATTTCTAAGTCCCGTACGAAATCGAATCCAAATAGGACGATGGTCCGACAGCATGAGTCTTGTCGATTCACGAAACCCGCCCCGAAAAGGGCACGCCGGGAAGCGCCGATCCCGAGTCCCCTCGGGCGAAACGAATCGGCGCGGATCCATTTCGGGTGGACGATTCACGGGCCATGCCGTACCGCCGACGGTCAAAAATGCCCGGAAATCGTCAAAAACCGAACCCAATTCGGCTTTCTTGCGGAATCCATGCCGCGGCAAGAGAATCTGGCTGCCGGCAGTTGTGGCGCTCAGGGAGCTTTTTAGATGTATCAGACAGTGGACCTGTCCAAGTACGGAATCACCGTTGAAAGTGTGCTGCGGAACCCCTCGACGGCGGCCCTCTATGAAGCGGGCCTGACAGGCGAAGAGGGCACCGCGATCGCCTCGTCGGGGGCCTTGGTCGCAATGTCCCGCGACAAGACCGGACGCAGCCCGGCCGACAAACGTATCGTGGACCACGCCGATTCGACGAACGACATCTGGTGGGGCGGCGTCAACATCCAGATGCCGCCCAAGGCCTTCGAGACCAACAAAGAACGGGCCGTCGACTATTTGAATACGCGGAGCCGCCTGTTCGTGGTCGACGGCTTCGCCGGCTGGGACCCGAAATACAGGATCAAGGTGCGGATCATCTGCGAGCGGGCCTACCACGCCCTCTTCATGCACAACATGCTGATCCGGCCCACACCCGAGGAGTTGGGAGAATACGGCGAGCCCGACTTCGTCGTTTTCAATGCCGGCAAGTTTTCGGCGAGTTCGCAAACCACCTCAATGACGTCCAAGACTTCCGTTAATCTGTCATTCGAACGACGGGAGTTCATCATCCTGGGCACGGAATACGCCGGGGAAATGAAAAAGGGCGTGTTCACGGTCATGAACTACCTCATGCCGAAGCAGGGCGTATTGTCCATGCACTGCTCGGCAACCGAAGGCGAGGGCGGGGACGTCTCCTTGTTCTTCGGCTTGTCCGGCACCGGCAAGACCACGCTGTCGGCCGATCCGCACCGGAGGCTGATCGGCGACGACGAGCACTGCTGGACCGATGACGGCATCTTCAACATCGAAGGGGGCTGCTACGCAAAGGTGATTAACATCTCCGCCGACGACGAACCCGAAATCTACCGATCGATCCGATTCGGATCGGTCCTGGAAAACGTCGTCATCGACCCGCACACCAGGCACGTGGACTACGGCGATTCCTCGATCACAACCAACACGCGGGCATCCTACCCCATAGAATTCATCGACAACGCCAAAATCCCCTGCCGCGCCGGGCACCCCAACAACGTCATGCTACTGACGTGCGATGCGTTCGGCGTGCTGCCGCCGATCAGCCGGCTCACGCCCGCCCAGGCGATGTATCACTTCATCAACGGATACACGGCCAAGATTCCCGGAACGGAAGTCGGCGTCCGCGAGCCCAAGGCGACGTTTTCGGCCTGCTTCGGCGCCCCGTTTCTGGTGTGGCCGCCCGGCAAATATGCCGAGCTGCTGTCCGAGCGGCTCGCGCGACACAAGGCCAAGTGCTGGCTCATCAACACCGGCTGGACCGGCGGGGCCTACGGCGTCGGCAGCCGCATCAAACTGAAACACACGCGGGCGATTATCGACGCGGTCCACAACGGGACGCTGGACAAGGTCGAGATGACGACGGACCCGATCTTCGGCGTGAGCGTGCCGCGCACCGTTCCGGGCGTACCCGAAGACGTGCTCGATCCAAAGAAAACCTGGTCGGATCCGGCGGCCTATACGCAGTCCGCCCGAAAGCTCGGACAGTTGTTCCACGACAACTTCCAGGACTACGCGGACATGGTCGGCAAGGAGGCCCGCGAGGCCGGTCCCCGAATCTGATCTCCATCCCGGGTCCGACCGGCGAAACGGTGTTCGACCATAAATAGTCAGTTATCTACTTGTCCCGCGGGACGCCGATCAACAGCGTTTGCCGCCGCCCTCGATTGGGCCGCCTGGCTCGGAGCCGGTCCCGCCGTTGTGCGCCGGCGCCGCCTCAGACGCTTGAGTCCGACGAGTCCGACGATTGTGGTAATTACACCGGGAACGATGCAGAGTCCACAGAATGCAAATACGCACGGTCCCCCACCGGGGCAGTCGTCGTCTTCACGGTCGATCGCGCCGTCGCCGTCGTTGTCGATGCCGTCATTGCAGATTTCGACGCCCGCCTCGGTCGGGCAGTCGCCGGCGGGCTCGGAACGGGCAACGATCTTGTAGATCTCA
>JAPULF010000403.1 GCA_027295245.1 Planctomycetota bacterium | reverse complement strand
ATGAGGAAGGAATGGGATCAGAAGATGCAGGGACTCGAGTCTGCGCAAGCGAGTTTGGCCGAACTCCAGCGGCAATTGAGGCAGGAACTCAACAAGACCGTCGATACGAAGAACGAACTGTTGCCGGTGTTCGGCCTGAATGGGGAGAGCGATCAGGACGGGAAGCCGAACAACGGTGAAATCCCGAAACCGCTGCAAAAACAGGCTCGGGAATCGGTCAAGCGTTTTCAGAAACTGTGTCGAGACGCGCGACGACGCGCCATCGGAAACTGATCGCGGGGCCGACGCGAATCGCTCGCAGGGGGGCACGCCATGCCGTTGCAAATATTCTCTCGTAGATCGACCGCCCGTCGTAAAGCCTCCGGGACATCAAGCCCCGGCGTTCACGTGCCTGATACGTTCGAGCCGTCCGATCCGGTTCAACTGGAATCGGATCCCTTGAGCCAGTGCGTTCAACTCGAGAGATACGGCCATATCCTCGCGAACAGCGAATGTTGGAACGGTGACCCGCGAATAGAAGAAATCTGTCGCTCCGCGAGCGACCGGATTGACGAGGCATTTGCAATCGTCCCCGAAGGGTTTGCCTCTTTGCCTCAGACGATTGCCGATCTGCCGGGGTCGCCGGAGGTGACCGTCACCACGGAGCCGTTTCTTTTATCGAGATACGCGGTCACGAACGGGCAGTTTCAAAAGTTCGTGGATGCCGGCGGTTATGAGCAACTCGACCTCTGGGCGGAAGACATCTGGCCCCACCTCATCGATTTCAAGGACCAAACCGGCCGATCCGGGCCGCGCAATTGGCGCGGCGGCCGTTACAGCCGGCGGCTGGCAGACCATCCGGTGGTGGGCGTCTGTGTCTATGAAGCGGAGGCTTTTGCCCGATGGGCCGGATTTCGTCTCCCGACCGAGGCGGAATGGCAGATGGCGGCCACCTGGCGGATTCGATCGGCCGCCAACGTGCTTCGTCGGTATCCGTGGGGCGATGCTCTCGACACGAAACGCTGCAACGTCTGGGCGTCCGGGGTCGGCGCCACCGTTCCGGTAACGGAATATGAAAATGGGGCGTCGCCCAACCAAACCGTTCAACTCGTCGGCAACGTGTGGGAGTGGACGGCCTGTGACTTCGAGGCCGTCGACGAGGAAGGATGCACCGTGGTGGGTGACATGCGAATGTCCGCCGTTCGAGGCGGCGCGTTCGACACCTACTTCATATCGCAGGCCACGAGCGTCTTCCGTACGGGCGTGGTGTGTCTTGCCCGAACGCACAATATCGGATTTCGATGCGCCCTGAATGTCGGAAGCGTCGAAAACGCGAATTGACAGCCGGAAGCCGGACCACCGTTTGGAGACTATCGTGCGGACCGAACAAATCGAACCCCGAACCGAGACCGTTTGCCTCATCTGCGAAACCGAGAATGCGCCCGAGGCGCTGATGTGCGGAGAATGTTTCGCGCCGATGGCCTTGACGAGGCAAGCCGAGGCCCTCGGACGCGATCCTCGTATCGTCAGTGTGATAGGGGAGAGCAACGTCGGCAAAACCGTCTACCTAGGTTTTCTACTCGACATGCTGTCGCAGCGCGCCGGGGACTTTGACGCGATACCCCAGGGACCTTATTCGGTGGACTTGCAGCAAACCGTCATCGGCCACATGGCCCAGCGCGTCTTTCCGCCGAAAACACCGATGGAAGCCGATCAGTGGTATTGGGCGTATTACCACGTTCGCCGGCACCGCAAGAATGCACCCTGGATCGATCTCGTCATGCCGGACTTGGCGGGCGAATCCCTCGCCTCGGAGTTGTCGATGCCGAGGACGTGCCGTGTGATTAGCAGCCTCTTGAACAAATCGGCCGGCATGATGCTCCTGGTGGATGCGGCGCTGGCCGCGAACGGGTCCGCTCAACCCGACTTTTTCTCGCTCAAGATGTTGAGCTATATCGACGGTCTGGCCGTTCATCGGAGCGGGCGGCGGAATAGTGTTCCGATCGCTGTGTTGCTCTGCAAGGCCGACCACTGTCCCGAGTGCTTCGACGATCCGAGGGCGTTCGTCAAGACAAACCTGAATCGAACCTGGAACCTGTGCGAAAGCCGCTTCGAAACGGTCGAATTCTTCGCATCGAGCGTTGTCGGTTCGTTGGGTTACGCGATGCCGGCGGACGAGTCCTACGTCAGGCAGGTTCCGTTGCACACCGCGCTGCGAGGTATTCTGGAGCCTTTTGAATGGGTGGTCGATCGGCTGTAGTGAATCCGACTTCGAGGGGTGGCGAGGCGGTCCGGGCGGAACAGGCCGTCTTCACATCGATACGTTCGCCGATGGGTGAGGGTTACCGGATCATCGCGGCAAGTCCGGGAATCCGACCCGATGAGAAAGCGGAGATCATTCGTCGGGCACCATCGCATGACAGCCTGTGCGAGTCCGGTCGGGCGGCCGTCGGACTGTTGGCATTTCCATTCGAGAGTGGCCGGTATTGCCTCGGCTTTTCGTGCCACGCCGGTCGAGAGCATACGGCCCGCGGCGGAAATCGCGTGTATTCGCACTTCGCGGTGGTGGAGCCGGGCGACTGGCAGTCGTTTGGATTCAATGCCGTCCGGTTGCACACGGCCTTGCGGCATGCGATTGGAACGCCGTTACTTGCGTCGCGGCCGAGGCT
>JAPULF010000402.1 GCA_027295245.1 Planctomycetota bacterium | reverse complement strand
GCCACCATTCCGGCCGCGCTGGCCGTAACCACCCCGAGATGCCGCGAACGCCGTGTCACACCGTCAACTTGTTCCGTGACGCCAAAATCGGCGAGTCGCCCCGGGATTGCAGCGCGACGGCGGTTCAGAATAGATTCGGTTTGACAGCGCACGTGAAATATGACCAGCCACCAGACTCCCAACGTCGCGTCTACGATCACGGCCGCGGCAAACACCAGGGTTCCGCTGACGAGCGCGCCGATCACGAGCAACAGGAATGCGATAACCGCCATCAGGCCGATGTCGCGATTCGTGCGCAGATCGAAGAACTTGCAGCAGCAAAGCAAACCTATGAAGTGCGCCAGATCCAGAATGTGAACCGACGGCGTCACGAAGAACATCTCGAAGATCAGAATGGCGACCGATGCGAAGACGCCGGTGTATAGTATTGAAGCAGGAAGGCGGGAACTGCCGTCCGGCGCGGCCAGGCCGCAACTCAACAGGGCCGCAATCAAGGCAACGGCGGGCAACCACCATGACTGGTCCGCCTCGACCGCCGGCAGCATGTTCACGATCGCCAGCAGCATCACGCCGATTCGAATCCGCCGCCCGCCCGGCATCACGCGCTCCTCGCCGTTTGTTTGAGTCGCATCGGATCGTCGGATTCCATCCCGGGTAGAAACGCCGCGCGGCCGCCTTCATCCGAGAATAGTTTTTCGAAGGACGCCGTGCCCGGGACGTAAGTCGAGGCCGGGCCTATCAACCGGTTGCACGCGTCGGCGGCACGGCGCAGGTCCTCGGTTTCATCGGCCCCGAACAGCATGCAAGGGCCGCGCCACCGCGAGGGCCACGCGAGCCGCTGGAGATGGGGTGTCAGTTCATCGCCCACGTTCTTACCCCGCAGGGCCAACTCCCGCAGAAGCCGTGGCCGGTGTCCGCGACCGCCCGCCGGGGGCAACACCACCAGCGGATCACCATTGCAAATCAACCCGACCTTGACGCCACGTTCGAGCGAATCGCAGATAACCGTGGCGGCGCAACTGATTGCGGATTCCAGTCGCTGATGGGCCTTGTTGTCATCCTGCCGAGTCCACGTATTGAGCACGCACCAGAGCTGAACGGCCTGACTCGACGACATTTCGCGCACGATCAATTGACCCGTGCGAGCGCTGCGTCGCCAATGGATGCGCCGGGGGTTGTCGCCGGGGCGGTATTCACGGATTCCGTAATACTCCTCCTCTCCATACATTTTCGACGGCGTTCCCTGGCCATCGGCGCTCTTGAAGGACCGGGCGGCCGATCGTATGTCGGATAGAAGTCGGCCGAGTTCGGGGAACACGACCACCTCGTGCCTCGAGAACACGGTCGTGTACTTGGTCAGCAGGCCGAACGGAAAGCGCGTTGCAACCGCGATGGCCGTGAACGCCAATCGCCCGCGCGATCGGCAGTATGCCGGCACATCGATCACCAGGGATTCGCGGGGACGCAATATCGATATGAACGTCTCCGGAGATGCGGCGGGGGCGTCGGGCGGCAGCACGTCAACCAGGTGAAGTCCGCGGGAACAGCCCCAGCGGCGCCTGCTTGTAATCGTGTAACGGACGATGAAGGGCTTTCCGGCGAGCACGAAGTCCGGCGCTTCGCGGGTGACGCTGATCCGACGCAACGCCATCCAATTGAAAAACGTGTTGACGACCAACGCCCCGAGGCCCATGCCGAGAACCACCATCAACAGGTTCACGTCGGCATTCACGGCCACGAAGGCGATCAGCATCATCCCGAGGAAATAGAGCCCGGACCCGAATGAGACGTGGAATCCGTAGGCCGACATGCGCCGCCGATGCGGAATCCATTTGATTGCGTGTTTCGTTGTCCTTGAGATTTTCATGCAATCGGGTGAATCAGCCGGAAACGGCGGCAGCTACGCCGGAACCGGAATCGTCTCGAGAATGTCACGCAGTATCTGGTCGTCGGACGCGGCCCGGCCGTCGCGAAGATACGATTTATTCACCAGGCGGTGTGCAAAGACCGAGCACGCCAGGCCCTTGATATCGTCCGGGACCGCGTATTCTCGACCCGCGAGCACCGCGGACGCCCGCGCCGCCCGCATCATCGCGAGGGCCCCTCTGGGCGAGACGCCGACCTCCAGCGAATCGTGTTGACGGGTCGCCTGTACGATGTCCTGCAGGTAGTCCAACAATGCCTCGTCCACCCGAACCTGTTCGGTCAGAGATTGCAGGCGGACGACGTCGACCGCCTCCATGACGGGGCGCAGGTTGTCCAGCGGGGCCCGATCCGGTTGGTCGCGGAGAATTCGCCGCTCATCCTCTCGCGAGGGGTATCCGATCCGAAGACGGAGAATGAACCGGTCGAGTTGGTTTTCGGGCAGGAGATAGGTGCCTTCGAATTCGAACGGATTCTGCGTCGCGATGACCATGAAGGGCTGCTCGACCGCGATCGGCTTGCCGTCGACGCTCACCTGGTTCTCATTCATCACTTCCAGCAGGGCCGATTGGGTCCGCGGGGTGGTTCGATTGATTTCGTCGGCCAGAACGATGTTGGCGAACACCGGGCCGCGCTTGAATTCGAACAGGCCGGACTTGTCGTTATAGACGCTGATCCCCAGTATGTCCGAGGGCAGCAGGTCGGGGGTCAGTTGAACGCGGGAAAATCGACAGTCGATGCTCCGGGAAAGGGCCCGGGCCAAGACCGTCTTGCCGACTCCGGGCACGTCTTCAATAAGCACGTGGCCGCGGGCAAGCAGCCCGATCATCAAGTCGGTGACGGTATCCGGTTTGCCGATGAAAACCGATTCGATGTTGGCGCGGAGGGCCTTCAACTTTTCGAGCAGTTCCGTATTGCCCGTCGCGGTCAGGGTATCCAATGCACAAGCCTCTGGCATGAAATTGACGAGATTCAACTTCCTTGTCGCCATTATAGGCCGAACGGCGAATGATTCCTAACCGGAAATGGTTCGCGCAACGGGTCTCCGACAGCCGACGGAACGTCCGATCTCACACGCCCTGTCCCAGGGGCCGATGAACAGCAGAGAGTTGTCCGCAGGGAATTCTGCCTTGATACGCATTCACGACCAAAAACGCTTTCGCCGCATTTGCAAGTGGGCCGGGCTCGCGTTGTGCGTGGTCACGGTCGGCATGTGGATCGTGGGCGCAACGATGTACCCCTGGGGATGGTACCAGGTCGGCATGCGCGACCCTTTCGAACGATTCTGGGGATTCGACTTCTTGTGGCATGGTAGCTATGTGTATTTCATGGTCGGCGAATACACCATGGCAGAGGGTGTCGACTTCTTGGTGTGGCGATCGGAACTCTACAACTACAACCCCAGGTTCGACGATCGCTCGTGGCATGGCAAGCTCGGAATAAATTACAGGCCCTACATTAGCTTAGGACGACGATCGTTTTATTCCGGGTCTCCTTTTTGGTGCCCGTTTCTGGCATTCAGCTTCCCGACGGCGTTTCTGTGGTATCGCGACCGTCGACGGATTCCGCCCGGTCATTGCGAACGGTGTGGGTACAACCTGACCGGCGCGAACCACGAGCGATGTCCCGAGTGTGGCAACGAAATCTCGACG
>JAPULF010000401.1 GCA_027295245.1 Planctomycetota bacterium | reverse complement strand
GCAACATGACATCGGCCCTTCTCGATACCGCGATATCGACGTTGTGCAAGCCTGCCGCGGCGGCCTCCTCCTTCAAGTCGGCTATCCGACCGGCGCTGATATCTCGGCAAAACACGCGCCCGGTTTCGCCGATGGCCTCGGCCAGTTGCAACGAGACTCGCCCGTTCCCGCACCCGATGTCCGCGACGGTCTGGCCTTCGGTGACGTCGGCGGCGTAGAACGGGAGATCCGACCTTGGCCGGTGGTGGGCAACCTTGGCGTCGGCCACGAGAATCGCCCGCAAGGGCGGCGCGTCCGCCGGCATGATTACAAATTTTCCCCGGCGGGCGAATTCAACAGGCGCGCCGAGGTCGTTGGCAGATTCGGCGGGTCGATTCGTTTGGGGTGGGCCTGTTTCGGACGCCTCGGCGTCGGGGCGATCCACTTGCGCGGGCGGGTGATGACGCGCGCACGACAGGCACGACACCAAGATGACAGGCATAAGGCATCGGGTCGCGGCCATAGACATACGGTTTCGGTATTGCATTGCGGCGAGAGTTTCGAGCCGCATTCGCTTTGAAAAGAAAAGAGCAAGGCACCGCACAGGTGAATCCGAGGGTGAAGGCGGTGCCTTGTCGGAGTGGGCTAACAAATCGAGCGACCCACCGCGCAGCGAGCCACGAATCGATCTGTTGGCCCGCCGACAAGAGTCTTACTGTAGCAATTGTACTACCTCGCAGTCTCTCCAGCAAGTTTTTTCTCGGACTGGCCGTTTCCGCTACGTAAAAACCCTCCCCATCGATCCGGAGGGGCGGGGCCTGGAGTTTCGATCAAGCAGCGCAGTCTCCAATGGTTGCTAACCCATTTCACGTATGACTGTGGTGGGTGCAGGCGTTCGTAGACACCGAATCAGATCGCGTTTCTCAAGGCTGATCCGCGGCATTCGCCGCACATTGGACACGATTTGCTAATAAAAAGTGACATTTCGTCGATTCAAGACGACATAGGCCGGGTCGGTCGGCGTCGACTCTCTGGAACCTTCGTCGGCTGCAATCGTCCAAGACGGAGTGCCCGACCGAATCCGGGGGGCGGCGCAAGGGGTGACGCCACGCCGAAACGTGAAGAACTCTAGCCGAGGAGACCTCAATATGCTGCCGATATCGAAACTGTTCGTGATCCTGTGGTTGTCGGCGGTGGCCACAGCCCCTTCCGTGCCGGCTGATTCAACGTCGCGCGAGAGCGACGCCATCAACGACTCGCTTCGCCGTCGCGATTACGACGGGGTGCTGAAGCTGATTGACCAAGCCCTGCCGGGTGCCGAGCCTCAGGCACGTGAGTTCCTGTTGTATCGACGGGCACTTGGGCTGTTTTTCGCGGGCAAGTACGAGGCTGCGATCGAACAGTTCGACCGGCAGCTCGATGCATTCGGGGAAGGTCCGTGGGCGAGCAAGGCCGTTTTGCGGAAGGCCGATGCCCGGGCGGCATTGCGGCAGTTCGAGGCGGCGGAGCGGATCTACTCGGCCCAGGTGCGCCGGTTGGTCGGAGACAAACGAAAAGGCCGGATCGCGGCGGTCTATCTCGAATTCGCGGACGAGTATTTTGAACCCGCCGACGCCCTGTCGAAGCCGGACTATGCAAAGGCGAGGAAGTTCTATGCGCGGGCGTTGGAGATCGAACCGGGGGAGGCGCTTCGCGACCGCATCCTTTTCGGTCGGGCCCGGTGCAGCCAGAAGCTGGCCGCGTGGAAAGACGCTTCCGCACAATATGAATCGTATCTGCTCGTTTTCGACGAGCGGTTTCGCGAACAACGAAAGCTGCGACGGAGTCGTACACCGCTACCGGAGCCGGCAGACATCTTCGGCAAGAATGTCGTTCGGGCACGGCTCGGGTTGGGCGAGAGTCTGCTGGAACAGGGGCAGAATACCGACGCCCGTCGGGAGCTGCAGGACCTCATTGGGCTCGATCTCGATGCGGGAACGGCGGATTTGCAGGCAACCCGCCGAGCGGCGCTTCGGCTGATTGCCAGGACGTACGGCTTTCCGAATCCGCCGAACGGCGAATCGTTGGCGCTTGGCGTTCAAACGCTGGAGACGCTGATCGATTCTTTTCCCGATTCCAAAGAAGCGATCCAGGCGGCGCATGACATCGGGGCTGCCAACGCCCATCTGGGCCGGCACGATCGTGCGATTGCGGCCTATCGCGATTTGATCGATCGAACGTCGATCCGCCCGTCGGACGAAGAAACGCGCGAGCTTGCCGAACGCCTGTCGCAGGCGGCGTTGTTTGACGTTGGGTCGATTTTCTTTGCGCAGAAGAAGCACGCGGATGCGATCGGGGCGTGGAATCAGTACGTGGCCAGGTATCCGACGGGACCGCATTGGTCCGCTTCGCAGCAGCGGATCGTGGATGCCGAGTATCGGATCGGGGTTGACGCTGTCGAGGAGGAACGGTTTGACGATGCCCGAACGGCATGGACGGCCTTTTTGCAGAAGTATCCGCTAGATGGACGATCCGCCCGAATCCTGTTTCAACTGGGCGAACTGGCCATGTCGGACCAACAGGCCAGAGCGGACAAGGGCGAGGCGGCGAACTGGAAGCAACCGATCGGGCTGTGGAAGAAGCTGGTGGAGAAGTTCCCGAACACCGAGGAGTCGGGGCGGGCCCAGTTCATGATCGGCAAGCTGTATGAAGAAAAGGTTCCGGACCTGGACGCGGCGATCGAGGCGTACAAGAAGGTGACCTGGTCGACGTGGTCAAACCTCGCGCGACAGCGGATCGCGGAGATGAAGGCCACCCGGCTCACGCTGTTGACGGAACGATCGTTTCGAACGAACGAATCGCCGAAGATTCGGGTGGACGTGCGAAACGTCGATCGGCTGACCGTCAAGCTGTACCGCGTGGTC